>DFBD01000129.1:8239-8861 GCA_002367255.1 Rhodobacterales bacterium UBA3089
TAACCGACTACGACGGCGATTTCCTGCGCAAAGCCGCCGCCTCCAAAGCTGACGAATTCGGCTATATCGAAATCCAGAACGTCACCACCCAATACGGCGTTTTCGCCCTCGCAGGCCCGAAATCCCGCGACGTCCTGAAAAAACTGATCTCCGATCCGGACCCGTCAACCGCACTTTCCAACAAACGCTTCCCGTGGCTCTCCTCCCAACATATCGAGCTAAAAATGTGCCCCGTCCACGCCATCCGCGTGGCCTACACGGGTGAACTCGGCTGGGAACTCCACCACCCCATCGAAATGCAGAACTACCTCTTCGACCAGATCATGGCCGCAGGCGAAGAATTCGGCCTCAAACTCGTCGGGGCCCGCGCCCAAAACTGGCTGCGCCAAGAAAAATCCTACCGCGCCTTCGGCACCGAACTAGGCCGCGACGCCACGCCCGTAGAGGCCGACCTCCCCCGCTTCATCGACCTCTCCAAAGACTTCCACGGCAAAGCCGCGATGGAGGCCATCGGCACCCGCGCCAAATGCGTTACCCTGCTAATCGACGGCCCGTCAGACTCCGACCCATGGGGCCGCGAAGCCCTGTTCCATGAGGGCACCAAAGTAGGCCGCCTAACGTC
>DFBD01000085.1:0-4289 GCA_002367255.1 Rhodobacterales bacterium UBA3089
CAAGAAGGTTGCACTTATTACGGACGGTCGTTTTTCCGGCGCGACGCGTGGGTTCTGCGTGGGGCACGTTGGGCCCGAGGCGGCACATTGCGGGCCGATTGCGTTGGTTAAAGACGGCGATATGATTACGCTGGACGCACAGAAGGGCGAGATTTCGGTAAACGTTTCCGACGAGGAAATGGCCAAGCGCAAGACCGAATGGAAGGGCCCACGCGATACAATTTATGCAACCGGTGCGCTTTGGAAATATGCCCAGCAGGTTGGCTCGACGCACAAGGGTGCTGTGACGCACCCGGGAGCCCAGATGGAAAAACACATCTATGCGGATCTTTGAGTTCCTGACTAAAGGGGCGGCGCTGGTCGCCCTTTCTGTTGTGGTCGCTTGTACCGGCGTGCAGGAGACCGCGACAGGACCCACGCCTATTCCCAAAGCGATACAGGTGAGCGCGGGGGATGTGGCGGTAGTTATTGCCTCGCCGGACGGGTTTTGCATCGACCGCGCCACGATTGCCGAAAATGCAAACGGGGCGTTTATGTTCCTAAGCGATTGCCGAGTGATCGCCAGCACGGGTAAAGCGGCGCGGGTGCCGATTTCCTCTATTCTTACGGCAAGTATTTCCCCGACGGGTTTGGCTGGTAGCGAGAACGGTATGAAGCCTGCGCTTGATACGCTCGGGCATTTTTTCACGACTCCGGTCGGGGTGTTCTCGCTGGGCAAAAGCCATGTGAATGGCGCGGTTAGCATTCTGGAAACAAAACAAACAGACACGGCTTTGTATCTGCTGGTTGAGGATAAAGCGTTTAGCGACAGCGCTGGGGTGTCTAACCGTTTTTGGCGGGCATTTACCGAAGTGAACGGGCGGCTCGTTGCGGTATCCGTGACCGGATATACGGATGATGACCCAGAGGAAAAGCGCAGCCTGCGGATTATTCGTGCGTTTATGCAGGCCATTGTTGATGCGAATGCGTTGGCATCGTGAGGCTGTTCGGAAAATCTAAGGCGGTATCTGTTTTACCGGTGATCGATGTGCCGGAAGGGTTTCATGCGCCTCCCAAGACGCAGTGGGGGTTTACGCCCAGCCTGCAAAGCGGGATTACGCAAGACGGCATTTCAGGCAATATCCTGACGGGGACCACGCTTGGCCCGCATGTGACGTTGCACCATAGTGGAGACGGGGCACAGTTTTCTATTCGACAAACGGATGATTACGGCACAGGTCTGGTATTCGAATTCGGGGATTTCACGAGCGATTTTTTCTCGTTGGCGTTCGAGCTGCCGCTTGAGGGTGTGTTGGCATTGGGCCGTCAGGATTTGTTGCGGTTTGTCTTGCGAACGCAGGCGAAGGAACCGTTTCAGGCCTATGCGCGGTTGAACTTGTGCCATGGCCCGAACACGGAACAAGTCGTGCGGATGATTGAAATAGGCAAAGGCGAAAGTTACGCGGAGTTTGATATTTTCTATACTGGTTTTGAACAAAAACGTGCGACCAGCGCGTGGATTGATCTGATTATCAACGAGCCAGCGCATAAACATCTTGCGCTGGAAGAAGCGATTATATTGCGCCGTGCGCGGGCCAGTTTATAGGCTTTGCGTAGAAATTAAATTGTAAGAGGTTTTGTTATGAAAGTTCCATTTGGTAAATCTATTTTTCTACTGTCCGTTCTGGCCAGTCCGGTATTGGCACAATCAACGCCTTGTGGCGGTGCATTTTCCAGCTTTCTAAACGGTGTGCGGACCGAGGCATTGAGCGAAGGTTATTCGCAGCGCGCTACGGATAGGGTGCTTAACTCGGCACAGGTTGATTCAAAAGTTTTGTCGCGCGACCGCGCGCAGGGGGTTTTCAAACAGACGTTTCTAGAGTTCTCGCAACGCTCTATCAGCGGTTACCGGATGTCGCATGGGGCGCAGAATATGGATCGGTATGCGTCTGTGTTTGACCGCGCACGGCGCGAATTTGGTGTACCACCCGAGGTAATCACCGCCTTTTGGGCATTGGAAACGGATTACGGTGCCGTGCAAGGCGATTTCAACACGGTGAATGCACTGGCGACCTTGGCGCATGATTGCCGTCGCCCGCATTTGTTTCGTCCACAACTTTTGGCAGCGATAGAGATGGTCGAAAACGGTGACCTTGATCCGGCGACCACCACGGGCGCTTGGGCGGGGGAAATCGGGCAGGTGCAGATGTTGCCTGAAGATATCGTGACTAAAGGTGTGGATGGTGATGGCGATGGACATGTACGGCTGAAGTCCAGTTCACCGGATGCGATTTTGACAGCGGCCAACCTGATCAACTCGCTTGGTTGGCACGCGGGCGAACCTTGGTTGGTCGAGGTGAGCGCGACAGGCAACACGCAGTGGGGCAAGTCTGGATTGGACACCAAGCTGCGCGTTTCGGAATGGGAGGCCATGGGCCTGCGCGCGCTCAACGGCAATATGCCGTCGGACCGAATGGAGGCATCATTGCTGGCCCCGCAAGGGCGCAACGGGCCGAAGTTTTTGGCCTTCCGCAACTTCGATGTGTATCTGGAATGGAACCAGTCGTTTATCTATTCGACCACGGCGGCCTATCTGGCCACGCGTTTAGGTGGGGCGCAACGCTATGATGCGGGGACGCCGGACGACGGGTTGAATGACGCGCAGATGAAACAGTTGCAGCAGATTTTGGCGGCACGCGGATATGACGTTGGCAAGATCGATGGCATTTTGGGGGCGCGGACACGTAATGCCGTTCAAGCAGAGCAAACCCGCATGGGGCTGCCCGCCGATGCGTGGCCAACGCTGGCATTTTTGGCGCGGTATTAAGGCGCAGCGGCGTATTTCAGTAACTCGAACTCAAGTTCATGGATGCTTCTTTGCAGATCAATGATTTGCAATAGGTAGAAGTTTTTCAGCTGAAGCTGTTCGGGTGTTGGGTCGCCAATGAAATCCGTTGCAAGGATTCGCTCGATGTCGTTGATTTCGTCTTTTAGCGCATAGACTTCCCTGTTGATCTCGTAATATCGCAAGCCGTAGAAATTTGCCAACCGCAGTTCGCTGCGGTTGGTTACCGGGCAAACGCTGTTTAGCTCGCTACCGCGACGGCCGACAGTGTAGGCGTTGTCAGGCGTGCAATATTGTTTCAGCCCTTCTATCCGGCCACGTAACCACAGTGCTGCGTTGGGTGCGATGCCGTATTCGCTGCACGCTTCGCGATGCTCGCCGATATAACTTTCATATCTGCCGTGAACCCCGTCGTTATATCCGATGTTTTCCCAGTCGCCGGTACGGCAGGCTTCTTCGCTTAGGCTGGCACAAGCCGCGAGCAAAACGAGGGATGAAACGGCGAGGGTTTTCATGAACATGCTGGCAATCCTAATTCTGATTTATCAAATTAGCATATATCACGTTATTCCTTGAGGGTAGGTCAGATTTTTGTTTTAGCGGGGCGTGAAGACTGCTATTGCTGCGGTACGATAGAAGGCGATAAGCAGGAGAGTTACGTTTGTTTACAACAGTATCATGGAGAATGACAGGCTGGTTGCTGATCGGCACAACCGGCGCTTTTTCGCTGCTGTTCCTGACAGCCCCTGAAATTGACCTTTGGGTTTCTGCACTGTTCTTCGACGAGACGGACCGGTTTTTACACGCACGCAATCCTGCATTCGCGGTGATCCGCAAGACGTTCATGTACGGGTTGATGGCGTTGGCGTTGCTGATAATCGTCTTACTGATCCGCAGTCTTTCAATCGGAAAACGTCGGGCAATCTCGTTGAATGTTTGGGGGTTTATGGTCGCCAGTATCATGGTCGGGCCGCTTGGGCTTGTGAACGGTATCCTCAAATCCTATTGGGGGCGGGCCAGACCTGCAGATGTCGAGTATTTTGGCGGCGATAAAACCTTCACACCGCCGATGATAATTACGGACCAGTGCGAGACGAATTGTTCGTTTGTGTCCGGTGAAGGCAGCGCAATTGCAACGGCGTTGATTGTTCTGGCGATTGTTCTGTGGGCAAATATGACAGCGATGTGGCGGGCGATCAGCCTTTATGTGGTGTTGCCGATGTCGCTGTTCGGGATAGCTTTGCGAGTTATCACCGGACGGCATTTTCTAAGCGATACGATTTTCGGGGCACTCTATTGTGCGCTGATTATCTGGTTCTTTTACAGGCTCTTTAAAATGTCGGATCATCTTAATGATTTGACGTGGACCAGCTTCAAAAAAGATATGTTAAAGGCATAGTGCGCGAACGAAGGCGCGATCACCCGGATTGCCTATTTGTACGGCTGCGGTTTCCGGTGACATCCA
>DFBD01000085.1:4376-7994 GCA_002367255.1 Rhodobacterales bacterium UBA3089
ACAAACGCGCCGAGCTTGCGTTCTATGGAAATTGTCCAACCGGTTTCCTCGAATGCTTCGCGGTGAAGCGCGGTTGTGGCGTTTTCGCCTGCATCAATGCCGCCGCCCGGCAATTGAAATTCGGGGACGGGGTCGCTTTGATGCGTGACTAGCAAATCACGCCCGCGCCGGATGATGCCATAGGCACCGGGGCGGTTGGTGTAGGAAATGCCTTGAACGGGGGGTGCGCCAAATCTTCTCATGCGTATCGGTAGACCATATATTTAATTTAATTGCACGCCGCATTTGCACTTGGGTGCGGGAACACCTACTTAGCGTCGAAGAGTCGACAAAAGGACAATCGCCATGACCACTGCCAATCAAATCATCTGGGATGACACAGTTTTACCGTTCCAACTGGATAATGCCGACGTGCGCGGACGCGTGGCGCGGCTTGATGGTGCTTTGGGCGAAATTTTGGGGCAGCACAACTATCCAACCTCCGTCGCGGCTTTGGTTGCCGAGGCAGTGTTGCTGACTGCGATGATTGGTCAGACGATTGGCCTGCGTTGGAAGTTGTCGTTGCAGATACGGGGCGACGGGCCGGTCCGGCTTATTGCAACGGATTATTACGGGGCGGAAAAAGACGGCGAGCCTGCCAAGGTTCGCGCTTACGCCAGTTTTGATGCAGAACGGCTGGCCGAGGCGGGTGGCACACCGTTCGAGAATATCGGCAAGGGCATGTTTGCGGTTTTGATCGACCAAGGCGCAGGTATGCAACCCTATCAGGGGATTACACCACTGGCGGGTGGGTCCTTGGCTGCATGTGCGGAAACGTATTTCGCACAGTCCGAGCAGCTTCCGACAAAGTTTGTGATCGCCGTAGGAGAGGCTGCCGCACCGGGTGAAGAATCCGGTTGGCGGGGTGGCGCGGTGATGATTCAACACATGCCGAAAGCCTCGCCCCATGCGAAAGACGCGCCGAGTAGTGACGATGGTTTGCTAGCCGCCCAAGATCTGGTTGATGGCGATGATGCAGACAATTGGAACCGCGTTTCGATCCTGCTGGATAGCGTTGAGGTAACCGAACTGGTCGGGCCACATGTGTCGCCTGATACGCTGTTGGTACGGTTGTTCCATGAGGAAGAACCACGGATTTTTGATGCACAGCCGGTAAAGTTTGGCTGCACCTGCGGGCCGGAAAAGGTGGAGCAAACCATGTCGATTTATTCTGCCAAGGACATCGGGCATATGACCAATGACGAAGGCAAGGTGACAGCAGATTGCCAGTTCTGCGGGGCACATTACGAGTTTGAACCTGAGACGCTGGGCAAGGATGCTAAAATCTAAGGTCAGGCAAGTTTAGTGACAATCCACATATAAATGTACCACACAATTGTTAGAAAAATCAGTACCGTTAACATCGAGCGCAAAAACTTTGAAACCGTCGCTTTGCCCGGAAATAAGATTTCTGGTAGCCGGAGGATCAGTTCATGCAATTCGGGGACTCTCATGTGGGATCCTTCATATCTGGCTATAGCTTGTCCACTATACACTGCTTCATAATATCTTCGGTCACGCTTCGGACGCATAAGTTGGACGCGCTGGTTTGTACAGCCGAGGAGGCGGCTGCGGTTGCCAGAAGTCCGGCTTCTTCGAGGGATCTGGATTGAGAAAGTGCCAGCGTCAACCCGCCAACCAGACTGTCGCCCGCGCCAACCGCACTAAGAACCTTTGTCTTGGGTGGGCGGACATGGAAGCGTTCGTTTTTGGAGATAAAGACCGAACCGTCGGACCCACGTGCCATGACAACCACTTCGGTTATCCCTTTATGCACAAGGCTTTGCGCGAAATCGACCATCTCGGTTGGTGTTGTGAAAACATGGCCTGCCAGCCCTTCGGCCTCCAATCGGTCCATACGTAAAACGGCGTAGGGGTGAACGGCGGATTTAACCGATGTCAGCAGTGTTTCTTCCGAGGTGTCCAACACCATACGCGCATTCTTGCGTTGCAGGGCGGTGTTCAGTTCGATGTAAAAATCATCCGCTACACCCGGTGGCAGGCTGCCGCTGGCAACCACCAGCGCGTCCTCTTCGACATGGACCATGATGCTTTCCAGCAGTCGTTCAACCTGCAGTTTTGTCCAGATCGGTCCGGGCAAAACCAGACGAAGCTGCTTGCCCGACGTTTCTTCGTAAATGCTTAGGCTTTGGCGCGTGTGCCCGTTGGTTTCGTAGCGGATCGGATCGATGCCGTGTTTGCGAAGCTGCTTGACCAGCAGTTCCCCCAGAATGCCAGCCGTGGCCACGAATGCCTCGGATTGGCCACCAAGAATGTTGATCGCGCGTGAGACGTTTACGCCGCCGCCGCCGGGGTCGATTTGGCCGCCGTCACAACGAAGTTTCGGGCCGATTACGATTTCGCCAACCGAGCCCGAAATGTCGAGTGCAGGATTAAGAGTGACAGTTAGAATAGAGATCGCACTTCTCCGACGCTATGGGGTGATAATGTGTTTAACGCTATCACCCCGTGCGTAAATGTGTCTAGACGCTCATGCAGACGTATTTCATTTCAAGGAAATCCTCGACGCCGTGATGCGAGCCTTCGCGGCCTTGGCCGGATTGCTTGATGCCGCCAAACGGGGCGACCTCGGTCGAGATGATGCCTGTGTTTACGCCGACGATGCCGTATTCCAGTTCTTCTGCTACGCGCCAAACGCGGGACAGGTTGTTGGCATAGAAGTATGCGGCGAGGCCGAAGATTGTATCGTTGGCCTGCTGGATTACATCGTCTTCGTCTTTGAAGCTGAATAGGGGCGCAACGGGGCCGAAGGTTTCGTCATTGGCCACCTGCATTTCGCGGGTAACGCCTGTCAGGATGGTGGGCTGGAAGAAGGTCCCGCCGAGTTCATGACGGTGCCCGCCTGCCATGACTTTCGCGCCTTTGGCGGTGGCGTCGGCGATATGTTCTTCAACTTTGGTGACGGCAGCTTGGGTGATAAGCGGGCCTGTGGTGATGCCTTCGTCAAACCCGTCGCCCACGTTCATTTTGGCCACGGCTGCGGCCAGTTTTTCCGCGAAGGCATCATAGACACCTTCCTGCACGTAAATCCGGTTGGCGCAGACACATGTCTGACCGTTGTTGCGGTATTTGGAGATCATCGCGCCTTCAACCGCGTCATCCAGATCGGCGTCGTCGAATACGATGAACGGGGCGTTGCCGCCCAGCTCCATCGACATTTTCATCACCTGATCCGCCCCTTGACGCAGCAAGATGCGGCCAACTTGGGTGGAACCGGTGAAGGTCAGTTTGCGGACTTTCGGGTTCGAGGTGAACTCTTTCCCGATGTCGGAACTGCGGTTGGTGGTAACGACCGAGAACACCCCCGCAGGCACGCCAGCGCGTTCAGCCAGAACGGCCATGGCGAGGGCGGAAAGCGGCGTGTCTTCGGCAGGTTTTGCAACAAAGGTACAGCCAACCGCCAGTGCGGGGGCGACCTTGCGGGCGATCATGGCGTTAGGGAAGTTCCACGGCGTGATGGATGTGACAACGCCGACGGGTTGTTTTAGCACCATGATGCGCTTGTCTTCCTGGTGGCCGGGGATCGTCTCGCCATAGATGCGTTTGGCTTCTTCGGAG
>DFBD01000279.1 GCA_002367255.1 Rhodobacterales bacterium UBA3089
GATGCCGTTGCTGGCCGCGTCCTTTAACCACCGTTTTCATCTGCCATTCCGCGCGGTAACACGTTACAAAGCGTACGATTAAGAGAGGCGACATATGACAACCACCGGCGTTATCCTTGGTAAATTCATGCCCCCGCACGAGGGACACGTAGCGCTGGTGCGGACGGCCTCGTATCTGGTGGATCGGTTGACGATCATTTTGTCGGCGTCGAATAATGACCCGATCAGCCCATCGGTACGCAAGAACTGGATGGAAAGCCTGTTCCCCAAAGCAGTGGTGATTGTGGTTAATAACGGAGCCGAGCCGTTGGCATCCGATAGCCCTGACTGGGCACGGATTATCCGTGGTTTTCACCCCGAAGCTATAGACCGTGTGATTGGGTCCGAGGACTATATCGTCAACCTTGCCAAGGCCTTGAATGCGCAACATTTCATCCTAGACCCTATGTGGATGGCGTTCCCCGCCAACTCGGTAGAGGTGCGCGAGGATCCGTTCAGCCATTGGAAATCCATTCCCGATTATGTGCGACCGTATTTCCAGAAGCGTCTGACACTGGTAGGACCGGAAAGTACCGGCAAATCCTATATGGCAGACGTTCTGGCGACGAAGTTCGGCGGGCCGTATGTACCGGAATATGGTCGCCCCTACGAAAAATATCGCGCCCCGGGCGATTATCGCGCCGAGGAGTTACACTTCATCGTTGATGGTCACGTTGCCCACCGTAAAACCCTGTCGCTAAAGGCGGGGCCGGTGCTGTTCGAAGACACCGACCCGTTGTTAACGGCTGTCTGGGCCGAGATGTTGCTAGGCCACTCCCTACCCGATCTTGAAGCACGGATTGAATTACCGGATCATTACCTGTTGCTAGACGCCAACGCCCCTTGGGAAGAAGACCCACTGCGTTACTACGGAAAGCAGGAACAACGGCAGATGTTTTTCACCAAGATCAAAGCCAAGCTTGATGCCTTTGATGCCAGCTACACATTGATTTCAGGTAATTGGGCAGAACGCGAAGCACAAGCCATTTATGTAACAGAAAAAATGTTAAAAACACCAAAAATGCACGGAGGGGCAGATGCCCAAAAATAAGACTGTCAAAGACTACATTCGAACTATTCCGGATTTTCCGCATGAAGGAATTATGTTTCGTGATGTAACAACTTTATTCGGCGATCCACGCGGTTTTCGCATGGCTATCGACCAGTTGCTGCACCCATATGCAGGGGAGCAGATCGATAAAGTTGTAGGATTGGAGGCCCGCGGTTTTATCCTTGGCGGGGCTATTGCGCACCAGCTCTCAAAAGGGTTTGTACCGATCCGCAAGAAGGGCAAATTGCCCGGCAAAACGATCGAGCAAGAATATGAGCTGGAATATGGTCAGGCCGTGATGGAAGTACACGACGATGCAATTCAGCCCGGGGAAAAAGTTCTGGTCGTCGACGATTTGCTGGCAACCGGAGGCACGGCCGAGGCTGGCATCAAACTGATCGAGCGTATGGGCGGCATTGTCCTTAGTTGCGCGTTTGTGATCGATTTGCCTGAACTCGGTGGTCGCAAAAAGCTGGAAGACTTAGGCATGGATGTTCATATTCTTTGTGACTTCGAAGGTGCTTAGGATTTCGCTAACCACTTGTTAACCAATCCGTGGCAAAACACCCTCACCCCACGAGAATAGGGTGCTGCTTGTATCAGTTTCGACTGGGTGAAATGCTTCGCTGGTTCCCTCCGGCGGAGCATTTTAGATTACAGCACCGGGATTCATTATGCCGTTCGGGTCCAGTGCATTTTTGATCGCCCGCATAGCGGTCAGTTTTGCCGGGTCGCTGAATTTCAGCAAGTCCGCTTTCTTCATGCGCCCAATTCCATGTTCAGCGCTAAAAGAGCCGCCAAAATCATCTACAAGAGCATAAACAGCGCTGGCTAGCGACATGCGAATATCATCATATTCCGAACGCGTGGCGCCCTTGGGGGGGTAAATGTTGTAGTGCAAATTGCCGTCGCCCAGATGCCCGAAACAATTAATCCTAAGCTGCGGGTTAATGGATTTCACCATTTGCGCCGCACGCGAGATAAAGTCAGGGACGAGACTTACGGGCACGGATATGTCATGCGAAGAAATCACGCCGACTCTTCGGTTTGCCTCGGGAATATGCTCGCGGATATTCCAGAATGCTTGGCGTTGCGCCTCATTTTGCGCCAAGACAGCATCTCCGATCAGTCCTGCACCGAACCCATCCTCCAATACACGTTCCAGATTTTCCTTCAGGCCGGAATTTCGCCCTGCACCGCACTCCAATAACACCATCCATTCCGGTGTTGCGCTTAACGGTTCGGTAAATTCAATTCCGGTTTCATTCAGAAAATCGGGACCCTGACGGTGAATCAGTTCAAACGCCGAGATTACCCCGCCAAGTTGGGTCGATAGAAGATTTAGTATCTCCACTCCGGCCCGCGGGTTGGGGATAGCAAGGAAGGCTGTTTCCACCTCCACAGGTTTGGGCATAAGCCGCAGGGTCGCGGCGGTGATGATACCCAGCGTACCCTCCGCCCCGATCAAAAGGTTTCGAAGATTGTACCCGGTGTTGTCTTTACGTAGCCGTTTCAATCCATCAAAAATGCTGCCATCGGGTAAGACCGCCTCGATCCCGATGCATAGATCGCGGGTGTTCCCATAGCGCAGAACATTCACGCCACCCGCATTGGTGGCAAGGTTTCCGCCGATTTGGCAAGCCCCTTCAGAAGCCAGCGACAATGGAAACAGGCGTTGCACATCATCTGCCGCATTCTGGGTATCAGCCAATATCACGCCAGATTCCGCCGTTAGAATATTGTCGTCAGGATCGACATCGCGAATGGCGTTCAGCCGCTCCAACGACAGGATCACAGGCTTCGGTCCGGCAATCGAAACCTGCCCGCCGACCAGCCCCGTGCCACCACCGTAAGGAACAACGCCAATTTTATGCGCGTTACACAGGCGCACGATTTCCGAAACCTCGGTCACCGAACGCGGACGCAGAAGCGCGGCCCCTTGCCCGTCATACCGCCCGCGCGGTTCTTCCAGATAACGGGCTGCGGGTGTGGCAAGATCGGTAATATTCGCCAGCTTTGACAAAAATTCTGATGTTGGTTCGTTCAGGGGCATGCGTCCCTCCGACAGATTCAGGTGCTTTTATTCCGCGCGACCTCGACGGTCACGCCGCAGATTGGCATAAAGAACATGGTTGCGCCAGCGGCCATCGATTTGCAGATAACTTTGCGCGACGCCTTCGTATTTAAAACCTGACTTTTCAAGCAATGCACGCGAAGGACCGTTTTCTGGCAAACATCCGGCCTGAATGCGGCTGATGTCCAACACCGTGAATGCATGCAAAACCGAGGCATTTAGTGCCTCGGCCATATAGCCTTGCCGCGTGAAACCTTCCCCCATCCAGTACCCGACGGTGCAAGATTTGGACACCCCGCGTTGTATGTTATCAAGGGTGATGCCGCCCAAAAGCTGATCGTCATCGTTACGGAACATCAACATATTCAGGCCACGACGGTCCTTGGCCATGCGCTTGGCCCAAACCACGCGATTCTGGAAGGCGCGGCGCGTTAGGTAAGAGGCATCGCGCACCGGCTCCCACGGTGCAAGGAAATCTGCGGAGCCACGACGAAGAGTTTCCCACATGGCAAAATCATTTGCTTCGGGTAAGCGCAGCGTCAGTCGTTCAGTCCGGAGTATCTGGATTTTACGCAGCAAAAACACAACTACGCTACCAACTTATCCGCAAGAATTGACACTTCAGGAGCATCGTCAACAGGGCCATACAATGCCATTGCAGGCTTCCCTGTAAGGCACAGCTTTTGCGCAAAGTCGCGAACCTTGGGGGTTGTCACATCCTCGATCTTGGTGATGATCTCTTCAAGGTCAGGCACGCGGTTCCAGACGGAAACCATGCGAGCCAACCGTTCGCAGCGGGCCGAGGGGCTTTCTAACCCTATCAACATCCCCGCCTTCATTTGCTGGCGGGCGCGTTCAATTTCGACATCATTCATGTCTTGGGTTGCGCGGCGCAGTTCCGTGATAGTTAGGTCTGCCAGCTCGGCGAGCTTATCGCCGCTGGTGCCCGCGTAAACTGTGAACAATCCCGTGTCTTCGTGAGCGCTGGCCGAGGCGAAAATTGAATAGCACAGGCCGCGTTTTTCCCGCGCCTCCTGAAACAGGCGCGAGGACATGCCGCCGCCGAATGCCGTGGAGAAAATCTGGCCGGTGTAGACGTCTTCATCGCGAAAACCGGAGGATTCGATGGCGAAGGTGAAATGGGCTTGTTCCAGATCTTTGATCTCGCGTTTTTCCCCGCCGATAAAGTTCGCCTTGGGGGCGATTGCCGCAGTACGGCGTGGCAGGTGGCTGAACAGCTTTTCAGCCTCGCGCACTATGGCGTCGTGGTCAACGGCCCCCGCTGCGGCCAAAATCATTTGCTCCGGCCCGTAGTATTCTTGCACGAACCCTGCCAGATTTTCACGGCTGAACGCTTTTACGCGTTCGGCAGGGCCAAGGATCGGGCGCCCCATGGGTTGGTCGGGAAATGCGGTTTCTTGCAGCCAATCGAAGATGATATCGTCTGGTGTATCGAAGGATTGGCCGATTTCGGACAGGATCACGCCGCGTTCGACTTCCAGTTCGCGTGGATCGAACGCTGGTTCCAGCAAGATATCCGAGATCACATCGAGAGCCAACGGCACATGTTCCTGAAGCACTCGTGCGTAATATGCAGTCGTTTCACGGCTAGTGTAGGCATTAATGAACCCGCCGACGTTTTCGATGGCCTCGGCGATATCCAGTGACGTGCGCCGTTTGGTGCCCTTAAAAGCCATGTGCTCCAGAAAGTGCGCGATGCCATTTTGGTCGAGGCGTTCATGACGTGCACCAGCATCAACCCAGATACCAAGTGTTGCTGATTTCAAGCCGGGCATATTTTCGGTGACGATACGGAAACCGTTCGACAGGGTGTGCATTTGAACACTCACGTTGCGATCCCCTTATTGATAATATCTTTTATGGCGGACAGGTCATTAGCGACGCGGGTTACGCGTTCGGGCCGATCAAACAGGTCGGCCATGTGCGGGGGTAAATCCGGACGGATACCACAGGCTGCCTCGACCGCGTCAGGGAATTTGGCTGCGTGGGCGGTGGCCAACGCTATCATAGGCGTAGCAGGGTTGCCGCGCATTTCAGCAGCAGCTTTGATGGCGACCGCTGTATGCGGACAGACGATCTCGCCGTAATGTTCTTGTGCGAAACGGATAGTCGCCGAGGTTTCTTCCTCGGAACAATTCGTGCTGTCGAATTCGTCGCGAAGGCGGCTTAATGCACCCTGAGCGAGGGTGAACGAACCCTTGTTACCAAGGTCATCCATCAGCTGCGAAATTGCGGCGCCTTCGCGATCATAAAGGTCAAACAAAAGGCGTTCGAAGTTGGACGAAACCTGAATATCCATCGAAGGGCTAATCGAAGGCGTTACGCCGGTTTTGGAGTGATCCCCGCTGGCAAGCGTCCGGTGCAGGATATCGTTTTGATTGGTTGCGATCACCAAGCGTTCAATGGGCAGCCCCATACGTTTCGCGACATAACCTGCGAAAATATCACCGAAGTTGCCCGTGGGGACCGTGAATGAAACCTTGCGGTTGGGTGCGCCAAGCGACACTGCGGAGGTGAAGTAGTAAACAACCTGCGCCATAACCCGCGCCCAGTTGATGGAATTCACACCGGCCAGTTTTACACCGTCGCGGAATTCAAAATCATTGAACATATTCTTCAGTTGCGCTTGGCAATCGTCGAAATCACCGTCCACAGCCAATGCGTGGATGTTGGCAGCATCAGGCGTGGTCATCTGACGGCGCTGCACTTCGGATACGCGACCGTGCGGGTACATGATGAACACGTCAACAGAATCCAGCCCCCGGAACGCTTCGATCGCCGCTGATCCGGTATCGCCGGACGTTGCGCCAACAATCGTCACTCGCTCACCACGACGCTTCAGGGCGACCTCGAACATCTGCCCGATAAGTTGCATCGCGACGTCTTTGAACGCCAGTGTCGGGCCGTGATGCAGTTCCAATAAGAAATCGTTCGAACCAAGCTGAACCAGTGGACAGCGCGCGTCGTGTTTAAAGCTGGAATAGGCCTTCGACAAAATTTCGCGGAATTCGGTATCGGTGAAGGTTTCACCGATAAACGGTTTCATCACACGAAAGGCAACTTCTTCGTATGGAAGACCTGCGAGCGCGGCAATTTCGTCCGCACTCATCTGTGGCCAGCTTTCCGGCACATACAGACCGCCATCGCGCGCAAGACCTGTCAACATCGCTTCTTCAAAACTCAGGGTAGGCGCTTGGCCTCTTGTAGAAATGTAACGCATTTTTCCAATCCGATTCACGCAGCTTTGCGCTTGATACGCCAAAGAGCGTATCCTGTCATCCCGACCCATATAACCGCGAATGAGAACCACGTCATCACGTATTCTAGGTGTCGGTTCGAGATGTTGATCGAGACACGTTGCGGCGTGATCCCTTCATCTAGATTACTGCTGCCGATATCGAGCATCACTTCCTCGGTATCCAGCGCTTTCGCCATCAACGGCACGTTCCGCGCAAACCAGATGTTTTCATCCAGATTTGGGTCAGGAACATACTTGTCGGTTTCTTGTGGCCAAACGAGCGAACCGATTGCCGATACCGCCCCGCCCGAACGCGGTGCGTTCTTTTCTGTTTCGCCGATGAAGCCGCGATCCACCAAAATGCGCCGCCCGTTGTCCAGCACCATTGGCGCGATCACGCGAAAGCCGGGAGTGTTCTCGCCAAATGTCAGAACATGGAGTTCACGGTCAACGATCTCTCCAGTAGCTTCAACCTGCAGGTACTTGTCGATAACCGGATCAGGCGTCGCCGGCAGTTCAATCGGCGCAGCCGCGAGACGTTCGTCGATGTCCGCGAGAATACCCGCTTTCCAGTTCATGCGCTGCAACTGCCAAAACCCTAACGAAAGGAATAACGCTGTGCCGACCACACCAAAAACGATCGGGAATATCATACGCCGGTTCATCGAGACCTCAAATCAAACGAAAGCGCGGGCCCCATAAGGACCCGCGCAAATTCTATATGGAAAGTTGGACGCAAACGGAACCCTTGCA
>DFBD01000147.1 GCA_002367255.1 Rhodobacterales bacterium UBA3089
GGCAGTTACGGCAAAAGCCCGTCAGGTTCATCATGTCGATGTTCTGCACGTCTGTGCGACCTTGTAGGTGTGCGACAAGGCTGCGAAAGGCGGCGGCCTCGATTTCAAGGCGGGATTGATCATCCATTCTCGGTTTCTTTCTTAAGGTTTTCCAATGCCACCCAAAGGGCTGGCGCGATGCGGTCGGCCCATTCGAACTGACCTTCGGGGGTTGTAATCAGGTCATTGCGGACTTCGATCAATATGTGCGGCAAGCCACGGCGCGTTCCGTGGAAGTACATAGTATCGCCTTCAAGCTCGCCTGAATAGGGCTCGTTATCGCCAATGCAAACATCGTCGTCTTTGGCGAAGTATTCCATGAAGGGTTTCGCAAGGCGGCCATCGCGCGCCCAAAGTACGCCCAAATGCCAAGGGCGAGGCTTGCGGTTTTTCAACTGCTTGGTGAAGGAGTGGATGGAAACCAGCGCGGGCGAGCGCCCCTCGGCCACCATCATGTCGATCTGGCGGTGTAGGGCGGCATGATAGGGACGGTAGAACAGATCAAGGCGGCGTTCTTTTTCGTCATCATCCGCATAGCGGTTCCCCGGAATGATGGAGCCGTCGTATAACTTCATCAAGATCGTCGGGTCATCTTCGCCACGATTGGGATCAATCACGAGGCGGGAGAAACGGGACACAACCGCGCGGGCGTCCAGCAGTTCGGTTAGGTGTTCGGTTACACCACGCGCCCCGACGTCGTAAGCGATGTGGCGCTTCATATCGTGATCGGGCAAGCCAAGCGTGCCACCGTTAACGGATTCCGGTACTGCGTTGGATGCATGATCGCAAACCAACAGCACGGGTGTCTTGCCGTTGGGGTTGAGAATTTCGAAAGCGGGATAGTCTGGCATTTGTTATATTCCTGTCATCTACAGAGTGTAGATAAGCCTTGTCACAAGCATGAACCAGATGTTGCGACCATAAAGACAGGATATTTCCCCGTTTATTACGGACATTTAACAAATTTTCCTATATATCGCTCCAAGGCCCGACTGAATTGTATGAATGGAAGAAGAAAAAAGATGCGTAGACAAAGAAATGTGAAAGTCGTGGCGACTCTCGGTCCGGCCTCGGATACCCGTGAGATGATCAAGAACTTGTTCCTTGCCGGGGCTGATGTCTTCCGCTTGAACATGAGCCACGGGGCGCATCCGGATATCCGTGAACGTCACGCAATGATCCGCAGCATTGAAGAAGAGATGGGGCGGCCGATCTCGATTCTGGCGGATTTGCAGGGGCCAAAGCTTCGCTGCGGTGTTTTTCTGAACGGTCACGAGATGTTGGATGAAGGTGCCGTTTTCCGGTTTGACCTAGATACTGACGAAGGCGATGCATCGCGCGTTAACCTTCCGCATCCCGAAATTTTCGCGGCTCTTGAAGTTGGCTCCACACTTTTGGTTAACGACGGGCGCATTAAGCTGGAAGTTATCGAGTGCGGAGAAGATTATGCCGAGACAACGGTTGTTGTTGGTGGCGAGATTTCGAACCGTAAGGGCGTAAATGTCCCCGATGTTGTGCTGCCGCTGGCCGCTTTGTCGGAAAAAGATTTGAAAGATTTGGAGTTCGTTTGCGAGCTGGGTGTTGACTGGCTGGCACTTTCGTTCGTTCAAAGGGCCGAAGATATCGAGCAGGCACGCGCTCTTGTGAAGGACCGTGCGGCGATCATCGCCAAGATTGAAAAGCCTGCGGCGGTTGACGCGTTCCACGAAATTCTTGAAGCCGCTGACGGTATTATGGTTGCACGCGGTGACCTTGGTGTGGAGCTACCCGTTCAGGATTTGCCACCCATCCAGAAGCGCCTGGTGCGTGAATGTCGTGCCGTTGGCAAGCCGGTGATCGTTGCAACCCAGATGATGGAAAGCATGATTTCCTCGCCCGTTCCAACACGAGCCGAGGTGTCCGATGTGGCGCAGGCGATCTATGAGGGGGCCGACGCGGTGATGCTCTCGGCAGAATCAGCTGCTGGTGACTATCCTATCGAAGCAGTCACAACGATGAATAATGTGGCCGAAAGCGTAGAGAGGGACATAATTTATCGTCAGGTGATCGAAGCCTCCCGGACCACGTCAGAAGGTCGGGTCGCGGATGCTATTACCATTGCTGCACGACAGGTTGCCGAGACGACTGATGTTAAGGCGATTTGCTGCTTTACCCATTCGGGAACGACAGCCTCTTTGGCTTCGCGAGAAAAACCGCGTGTACCTATTATCGCATTGACTCCAAAGGCAAAAACGGCAAGGCGGCTGTCATTGACATGGGGGTTGCACTGCGTGGTTGTTAATGAGGTCGAGCGGTTCAAGCTGGCGGTTAAGGCTGCGTCAAAAATCGCGCGTGACGATGGATTTGCGGTAGACGAAGAGCAAATCATCGTGACCGCCGGCATACCGTTTAACGTGCCCGGATCGACTAATATTCTACGTGTAGCATCTGTTTCTGAAAAGTTTGTGTACGAGGACTAAGTAGGGTGATAACGTGGCCTTCGCATTTTAAAGGGGGCTTGAAGTGTCGAAATACGAGATGTTCTTACTGGGTGGCAGCAGCATGGCTGTGTTCGCCATTTTGTTACTGTTCTCAGCAGGTGCACACGATCAACCGCTACGCAAAAGTATGGCGTTTTTTCTGCTGGGCGCCGGGTTGCTTTATATGGCGGACGTGAATTCTTCGGGCGGGATTGTTTTTAGCGACGTCCCGGGCGTGTTTGTTAAATTTGTAACGATGTTCTTTTAGATAATTACGGGTGCATAACAGCACTTTTCCGCTTGCGTTACGGGCTGCGAATCTCTACAACGCCACCTTCACTGGTGCGTCCGGCCTAAGGGTATGCCGAGTCGTGCTTACTACCACGCCTTAAATAAGGAGATGGAAATGCCCAAGATGAAGACTAAGTCAGGCGCCAAGAAGCGCTTCAAAGTTACGGCCTCGGGTCGTGTGAAAGCTGGTCAGGCAGGCAAACGCCACGGCATGATCAAGCGTTCAAACAAGTTCCTTCGTAATGCTCGCGGCACAACAGTGCTTTGCAAAGCAGATGAAGGCATCGTCAAAAAATACATGCCGTACGCGCGCTAAGGGAGTCTGATCCATGAGAGTTACATCCGGTCCTACGACCCACGCCCGTCACCGCAAAGTAGTTAAAGCCGCTAAAGGCCACTACGGCGCACGTCACCGCAATTTCCGTACTGCTACGCAGTC
>DFBD01000060.1 GCA_002367255.1 Rhodobacterales bacterium UBA3089
TTTTCTAATGGTAATAGCGGATGGTTTGATAGTTTTATCAATGGGATAAATCGTTTACCTCGTCCAATTATGGCACTGGGTACGGTTGGGCTTTTTGTCTTTGCCATGGCCAATCCCGAAGATTTCACCACTAGAATGCGAGGATTGGCCTATGTGCCTGACCCGTTATGGTGGCTGCTTGGTGCGGTGGTCTCGTTCTATTTCGGGGCAAGGGAGCTGCATTATGCCCGCGAGGCGACGACGCCTTTGATAATCCCGCCCGTTGCCGCCAACGAACCAACGGCCCCGACCAAGGTTTCGGCGGCGGCCTTTCCCGAAAACGCAGCATTATCGGAATGGGCTGCGTTGAATAATCGGGCTGCATAACGTCGTTCGCCCCCTTTTGGGGGCGACATAACGGTCGATCACAACATTGAAAATTGAATATGTTTACGGTTCGCCTATGATGTGCATCAAACAAATAGGGATTCGTTTCATGACCGCAGAACTTGGGCATTTTGCTCTTATCCTCGCTTTCGCGATTTCAATACCGCAGATTATTATCCCTATGATAGGGGCACATAAGGGCTGGAATGACTGGATGCGTTTTGCGACTCCGGCGGCGATTGCACAGTTTTTGCTGGTTGGCGTTGCCTTCGCGATGCTGACAACGGCCTTTGTAACTTCGGATTTCTCGGTAAGGTTGGTGGCGGCGAACTCGCATTCGGCCAAGCCTATGCTTTACAAGGTTACCGGGGTTTGGGCTAACCACGAGGGCTCCATGCTGCTGTGGATTACTATTTTAACACTGTTCGGGGCGACGATTGCCGTTTGGGGCAGAAATTTGCCGCCGAGTTTGAAGGCGCGGGTTCTGTCAGTGCAATCGATGGTTGGTGCTGCATTTTTGGCGTTTATTTTGTTTACGTCCAATCCGTTTACGCGTTTGGGGCAGCCTCCGGTTGACGGGAACGGGTTGAATCCATTGTTGCAAGACCCGGGCTTGGCGTTTCATCCGCCGTTTTTGTATCTGGGTTATGTTGGTCTTTCGATGGCGTTCAGCTTTGCAGTTGCGGCGCTGATCGAGGGCAAGGTCGATGCCGCATGGGCGCGGTGGGTGCGGCCATGGACGCTTGCGGCGTGGATTTTCTTAACGATTGGCATCGGCCTTGGCAGTTGGTGGGCATATTACGAGCTTGGCTGGGGCGGCTGGTGGTTCTGGGATCCTGTGGAAAATGCTAGCTTTATGCCATGGTTAATGGCGACAGCGTTGCTGCATTCAGCCATTGTAGTGGAAAAGCGTAACGCTTTGAAAAGCTGGACGGTTTTGCTGGCAATTTTAGCATTCTCGTTCAGCCTTATAGGAACATTTATCGTGCGTTCGGGTGTTATTACATCGGTACATGCGTTTGCTAATGACCCTGAGCGTGGCGTATTTATTCTGGTGATCTTGGCCGTGGCGATTGGCGGGGCGTTAACACTTTATGCTTTGCGTGCAACGCAGTTGAAATCGACGGCGGTGTTCGGGCTGGTTAGTCGCGAGAGCGGGCTTGTTATGAATAATCTGTTACTTTCTGTTGCCGCGGCGGTAGTGTTCGTCGGCACGATCTGGCCGCTGGTGGCCGAGATTACGACAGGTGCGAAAGTTTCCGTGGGCGCACCGTTCTTTAACATTGCGTTTACACCTTTCATGGTAGTCTTGGCGATGATCCTTCCGATTGCAGCGATGCTGCCGTGGAAGCGCGGTGATCTGAAGCGGACGATGCAGCCGTTATGGGGGATTGCCGCGTTGTCTGTGGCGCTTGGGGCCGCTGTGTGGGTTATGCAAACCGGTGGGCGGATGCTGGCACCTGTTGGCTTGACGCTGGCGTTTTGGGTCGTCGTTGGGGCGATGGCTGATGTGGCGGTGCGGGTGAAACTCGGTAAGGCTTCGTTGCCCGAAAGCCTGCGCCGTTCGCGTAATTTGCCGCGGGCGGATTGGGGGAAGATGTTCTCCCATATCGGGTTCGGGCTTATGATTTTCGGTATCTCGGCGATTATGAGCTGGGAAGTCGAGGATATTCGCGTTGCTAAAATTGGCGACACATTCCCGCTGCAAGCCTATGAAATCCGCTTTGACGGGGTGAAAGGCATTCAGGGACCGAACTACACAGCAGCGCGCGGGGAATTCACCTTGTTCAAGGACAGGGTAGAAATCGCAAAACTGTATCCTGAGAAACGGAACTATCCCGTGCAGAGCATGCCAACATCCGAAGCCGCGATTGACCAAAACTTGCTGCGCGACGTTTATGTGGTTCTAGGGGACCGGCAGAATGATGGTGGCTGGGCCGTGCGTTCTTACGTGAAGCCGTTCACCAACTGGATTTGGATCGGTGTGTTTACGCTGTCATTTGGTGGGTTGCTTAGTATTACCGACAGACGGTATCGAGTGGCATCGGCTGCACGAAAATCCACAATGTCAGCGGTTCCGGCGGAGTAAATTATGCTTAAATATCTGTTACTTATCGTGATGTTGGCGACGCCTGTGATGGCTGTGCAACCGGATGAAATACTCGCTGATCCGGTGATGGAAGCGCGGGCGCGGGATATCTCCAAGGGCCTGCGTTGTCTGGTTTGCCGGAACGAGAATATCGACGATTCCAATGCCGAACTGGCGCGAGATTTACGTTTGCTGGTGCGGGAACGGCTGGTTGCAGGTGACACGGATCAGGAGGTCGAGGATTTTGTTGTTGAGCGTTACGGCGAATACGTTCTTCTTAAGCCTATGTTCAGCTTAAGTAATGCGATGTTGTGGTTTGCCGGGCCTGCGCTTCTTATAGTCGGTGGGTGGATTTCGTTGGTGTTTATTCGGCGACGAAGCACCGGAGCAGCGCTGCCTGAAGAAGGCCTGACTGCTGACGAGCAGGCAAAACTTGATGCTTTGTTGAAGGGCTAACGTCACGTCCGGTCTTTTGCGGGGCCGCGAAAATCGTTAAGTTTCTTGAAACAGGAGAGACTTGCATGAGCTATCAGACAATCCTTTATGCGATCAGTGATGATGTCGCGACGATTACGCTTAACCGGCCTGACGTGATGAACGGGCTTAATGCGCAGATGCGTGCTGATATCACCCATGCGATTGACCGTGCGAGCGACGAGGCGCGGGTGCTGGTGCTGACTGGTGCTGGAAGCGGTTTTTGCTCGGGGCAGGACCTTGGGGATAATACCACTGCGGCTAATCTGGATATGGAACGGGTTCTAAAGGAAGAATATGAACCAATGCTTAAGGCGATTTACGATTGCCCGATTCCGACGATTTCGGCGGTGAATGGCGCGGCGGCGGGGGCTGGCGCAAATTTGGCGCTGGCGGCGGATGTTGTTATTGCAACAAAATCGGCGTTCTTCATGCAAGCGTTTGCGCGCATTGGCCTTATCCCTGATGCTGGCGGGACCTATTGGTTGCCGCGTCAAATGGGATTTGCCAAGGCGATGGGGGCGGCGTTGTTTGCGGACCGGATATCAGCACAACAGGCGGATGACTGGGGCATGATTTGGGAATGCGTGGCGGATGATGATTTCGCCGCCGCAGTGCAGGAACGCGCGGCGCATCTGGCCAAGGGGCCGACGAAGTCTTACCAGCTTATTAAGCAGGCGCTGCGGGGAAGTTTGGATAACTCGCTTGACCAACAGCTTGAAGTCGAGGCGAAGTTGCAAGGCGAGGCTGGAAAGACCCGGGATTTCCTTGAGGGCGTCATGGCGTTTATGGAAAAACGCTTGCCGAAGTACGAAGGGCGATAAGCCCGCTTGACCCGCTGGTATTACCTGCCATTCTGGTCACATGAATACGCTTGAAAATGTAACCGCCGGACCGATTCCATATAACGAAATTCACGGCGCCGAGGCGCGCGCGTTGTTTGTCGGGCTGCCGGAAAACCTCGTTGATTTGATCGAGGGGACTGCGGGATGCAGCCCATACCTCGACCTACTGATGCGACGCGAGGCAGAATGGCTGCGTGGCATTGTCGAACGCGATCTGGATGCGGTTTTTGCAGAAATTCTGGATGATATTTCGGGCGACAGCTTTCAGGCATTGTCGGATAACCTGCGGACTGCGAAACGGCGCGGGGCATTGCTTGCTGCGCTGGCTGACCTAGGTGGGTTATGGTCGCTGGAACAGGTTACCGGCGCGTTAACCGATCTGGCGGATCGGGCGGTGCAGGTTAGTCTGGACCATCTGGTAAAGGCAGAGATCACGCGGGGTAAATTGCCCGGGTGTGTGGCCGAGGATGCAGCCGGTATGGTCGTTCTGGCGATGGGAAAGATGGGCGCACGGGAGCTGAACTATTCTTCCGACATCGACCTGATTGTGCTGTTTGACGAAACGCGCCATGACCCCGAGAACTACGGCGAGGTGCGGGCAGGGTTTATCCGGATTACCCAGCGGATGGTTAAGTTGCTGTCAGCCGTGACGGGCGGCGGATATGTGTTCCGTACCGATTTGCGCTTGCGGCCCGACCCGTCTTCTACACCTGTGTGTCTGGCGATGGAACCGGCAGAACGATATTACGAGAGTTTGGGCCGAACGTGGGAACGTGCGGCGTTTATCAAGGCGCGGCCATGTGCAGGGGCGATTGACGCGGGCTGGGCGTTTCTGGATCGGCTTAAGCCGTTTATCTGGCGGAAATATCTGGACTTTGCGGCCATTCAGGATGCGCACGACATGCGGCTTCGTATCCGTGAGCATAAGGGGTTGTACGGGGTGGTTTCGATACCCGGGCACAACATGAAACTTGGGCGCGGTGGCATTCGAGAGATCGAGTTTTTCACGCAGACGCGGCAGATTATCAGTGGCGGGCGCGATGATGAAGTTAGGCAACGCGAAACGCGAAAAGCCCTGAAAGCGCTGGTGAAAAACGGTTGGGTCGAGGCCGATATGGCGGCGTATTTGGACGAAGCTTACGTCGCACATCGCACGTTGGAGCATCGCCTTCAGATGCTTGAAGATGCGCAAACGCATCAAATTCCGGAAAGTCTGGACCGCCGCGAACGGCTGGCGGCGTTTTGCGGGGAAACGGATCTGGAGGCCTTTGAGGCCGAAATCAAGGCGCGCTTGGAGAAGGTACACGACCTGACGGAGAGATTTTTCGCTGGCGATGACGGGGGTGAGACGGAGACACCGGAGTTTGAGCGGCCCGAATATGTCGAAGGGATCATGGAAAAATGGGCGACATTGCCATCTATGAGGTCCGAGCGGGCCAGCCAGATTTTCGCCCGTATTAAACCCGAAATCCTGTCGAGGTTAGCGGACTCCGCCAGCCCTGAAGACGCGTTGATCCAGTTTGATGCGTTTTTGTCCGGGATTCCGGCGGGGGTGCAACTGTTTTCGTTATTCGAGGCGAACCCGCCGTTGCTGGACCTGTTGGTCGATATTTGCGCCACGGCACCGGAGTTGGCGCGGTATTTGGGTCGGCACTCGAAAGTGTTTGATGCGGTGGTTGGAAGTGATTTCTTTGCCAGTTTACCGGATTTGGATTGCCTGAGTATGGAGTTGAAGGCGGAGATTGAAAACGCGACGGATTACGAGGATACCCTCGATATTACCCGCCGTTGGGTTAAGGAAAAGCAGTTCCGTATCGGGGTGCATTTACTGCGCCAGATTTCTAACGCCGAGGAGGCTGCTATTGCTTATTCGGATGTCGCGGAGGCCTGTTTGGCCAACTTGTTCCCAGCTGTTTGTCAGAATTTCAGTCGTAGATATGGGCCACCTCCGGGGAAGGGCGCGGCAGTTATTGCGATGGGGAAGCTGGGCTCGCGAGAGATGACGGCGACTTCTGATCTCGATTTGATAATGGTTTATGATGCGCAAGGGGCTGATCGTTCCGAGGGGGACAGGCCGCTGGCTGTCTCGACTTATTTCGCGCGTTTGACGCAGGCGGTTTTGTCGGCGTTGACTGTTCCGACCAGTGAAGGTCCGCTTTACGAGGTTGATATGCGGCTGCGCCCATCTGGACGGATGGGGCCGGTGGCAACATCTATCAAAGCGTTCAAGGAATATCAGATGAACGAGGCGTGGACGTGGGAGCATCTGGCGTTGTCTCGGGCAAGGGTTGTCGCGGGGCGCGAAGATTTGGAGCGCGATGTCAGGGATGCCATGCGGGCCGCACTTTGCCAGCCGCATGATCGCGCCAAGGTGATTGCTGATGTACAGGAGATGCGGACGAAGCTGGCTGAGGGTAAGGCCGATAATCCGTGGGAGATGAAGTACGGGCCCGGGTGGTTGATGGACATCGAGTTGGTGTTGCAAACGGGTGCGGTTTTATACGGGATAACGGGGGTGGAGCGGCCTGCGGATATGTTACCTGAACTGATTACGGCTGGTTGGGTCTCGGGTGTGCAGGCGGGGGCGATTGCAGACGCCTTGAAATTATATATGAGCATTCAACAGGTTGCGCGGTTGGCGGTAGATGGACCTATTGATCCGAAAAGTGCCGGGCGCGGATTTCTCGATTTGCTGGTGAAAGTTGCTAAAGTTGACGATATTGCAGCGTTAGAGGTCTTGTTAAGGAATACTGCCGATGCGATGGCGTCTATTATTGACGAAGTGTTAACGGTTTGAACGGAGAGAATGATGCCTGAATATGGATGCTGGCTGGATTTGCCCTCCCCGCAAGTTGCCGAGATTATGGCGCAGGTCGGCTTTGATTTCATCGTTGTCGATCTTGAACATGGCCCGATGAGTGTAGAAACCGCGCAGGTGCAGATGATGGCAATTGGTGAACGCGCGCGCACGATTGTGCGGGTGCCTGAAGGGTCGGAGGCTTGGATCAAGCGGGTTCTGGATGCGGGTGCTGGTGGCGTTATGGTGCCGAAGGTAGAAAGTGCGGCGCAGGCAGCTCAGATTGTTTCTTGGGCATATTATACCCCTAAAGGCCAGCGCGGGGATGCGCGGAGGGTCGTGCGGGCGAGTGACTGGGGCCGAAATTCAGAGGCGTATAAGGCGCAGTGGAACGCCGATGGCTTTGTTTCTGTGCAGATTGAATCTGTGGCAGGGCTTGAGAATATCGAGGCGATTGCCGCTGTTGAAGGCGTGACACAATTGTTCTTCGGGCCGGCGGATTATTCGGCCGATGCGGGGGTGTCGATCGATAGTGACACGACGTTGGCGGCGGGGGCCAAAGTGGCGGCTGTTGCCAACGCGCATGGGTTACGGTCTGGCTCTGTGTTATTTTCGCAAGTTACGTCACAAGCTCTTGCAAAACTTGGGTTTACGCATATCTCGGTTGCTGGCGACGTTGCGGCGTTGAGCGATAGTTTGGATAGGAGTCTGCTGGATGCAAAAGGGTGATTTAGCGTGTGATCCACGTGGTTTGATTTACGAGGCTTATCGGATTGAGGATATCTTGGCAGTGTCGTGTCGTCCGATTTTTCTGGATTGGGCAATGGGTGTTCCGGCAGACGAGGATTCCGTTCAACATATCAAAACCATGCTGGCGCATTACGAACCGGATTGGCCAGATCATCCTATGACGGCGCTATTGCGCACGGGGTTGGACGAAATGACCACACCACGTCGGCGTAAACGCGGTAATTTATAACGTATCCGTGTCGTAGGTGCGTCAGGTACTTAGCTTTGCAGCGCGTGTAGCACGCGAATCCAGCTGCGGGTGCCTTTTTCAAAACTGCGGACATCGTATTTCTCGTTAGGTGAGTGGATTTGGTCGTTTTCTTGTCCAAATCCGATCAGCACCGAGTCCATGCCTAGGATTTCCTGAAAATGCCCAACGATCGGGATGGAGCCGCCCATGCCGATGAACATCGCCTCATTCGGCCATTCGTCACTTAACGCCTTTTGCGCGAGGGTGAATTCTGGCGCATCGATTGGCAGGTTTGTCGCGGCCGCACGATCTTCGGAATGGAAGGTTACGGTGCAATCGGGTGGCAGGTTGTCGGTGATGTATTTGCGAAACGCGAGGCTGATAGCTTCGGGGTCTTGGGTGCCAACAAGGCGAAAGCTGACTTTGGCGTGGGCCTCGGCTGGCAGGACGGTTTTGAAACCTTCGCCGGTGTAGCCGCCGCTGATGCCGTTGATATCACACGTCGGGCGGGACCAGATTTGTTCCATTACGGTATACCCGTCCTCGCCTGCGGGGGTTGTCAGGCCAACATCGCCGAGAAAACCTTCGCTGTCGAAATTAAGGGCATCCCATTTGGCTTTTAGGGAATTGCTAATCCGCGGTACGCCTTCATAGAAATCCGGCAGCGTCACGCGACCTTGATCATCATGTAAGCCACCTAGAATTTTGGTCAAAACCCTGATCGGGTTGATTGCTGGGCCACCGTACATGCCGGAGTGCAAATCAAAATTGGCAGCGTGGATGGTGAAATCTTCGGCAACCAAACCGCGCAACATGGTGGTGATCGCAGGTGTGTCTGAATCCCATAGGCCCGTGTCGCAAACCAGTGCAAAGTCTGCTTTCAACTCGTCAGCGTGTTCGGTCAGGAACGGCACGAGGGACGGGGAGGCGCTTTCTTCTTCGCCCTCGAACAGGATGGATATGTTGCCGGGTAGTTCGCCCGTTACATCTTTCCATGCGCGGCAAGCCTCGACGAATGTCATCAACTGGCCTTTGTCATCGGACGCACCACGCGCGCGGATGACTTTGCCTTTCGGGGTGTCCTCGATCGCCGGATTGAAGGGAGGACGATCCCACAGGTCCAGCGGATCAACCGGTTGCACGTCGTAATGGCCGTAAAAGAGCATATGCCGCCCCTCGCCACCGGAATGAGCAACGACCATCGGATGCCCATCAGTATCGCGCCGTGACGCGTTGAAACCAATGTCGTTTAGCTGTGCAACCAGCCAATCGGCCGCGTTTACACATTCAAGAGCATAGGCCGAGTCGGTCGAGACACTCTCGATTCGCAGCAGTTCAAACAGGCGTTTGAGGGCTGCTGGTTGGCTGTCGTTAGCTTTGGCGAGGATAGTTTCCAGATTGGGCATGGTGGACTCCGTTAAAAAGGGCCTGTTGTGATGCCCGTAAGTGCTTGATGTGGGGAACGCTACTTGAATGGATCGCTTCGGTCTATACCCGCCAGAATTCGTTGTTCACAGTTACGATGCTGGTTTAGCGTTGCAGTTGTGCCGCTTAACGAGAAACGTGTAATCTCCTGTCCGTTTGCGTTGCGTAAATAAAGCGTGTTTCCAGCGCGTACTTCGCCAAAAAACCTTGTAAGGGAATCGCTGGGTGGAGTGACAATCATCTGTAGAACGTCGCTCCATTTTTCACCGGAAATATCCCAAGGGCCACGCCGGTCGATGGCAACGACAAAGTCCTGGTCGATGGTCTCGTCTCCAAATTCCCAGTCTTCATGTGAAAAGCGGATCACGTAGTCACCATCGTCCCATGTAAACAGGCTGAACACGAAGCCTTGCGAGTTTACTGTACGACTCTCGCAACTGCGGTCACCGCTATCATAGTAGTTCAAATCCAGACGCCAGTTGCCTCGGGAATATAGAGTGTCCCATTCAACGGCGCTGGTAGCTGTCGTCATTACCCCGATTGCCAGAATGGTAGATGTGATTAAATTTTTGAATTTCATAGCACTAGTCCCTTTGCGCCAATTACAATTGCGCAAATTAAACTATGATCACTTTAACGGGTCAAGGTACGTTGCCCAAAATGTTTAAGCTGTGATCCAGCCACCACCTAAAATTCGGGTGCTGGCAGGATCGTAAAATACGCAGGCTTGACCGGGGGAAACGCCTTCTTCGGGGATTTCCAACTCTACTTCAGCGCTGTTTGGCCCTGTCGGGAAGATTCGTGCAGCTTTCGGGGGGCGGGTCGAACGCACTTTGACGCGCATTTCCCATCCATTTCCGGCGGCGGTCTGGAAATTTTCATTACCTAGCCAGTTAATTTCGTTGATTGAGAACCGGTGTTTTGCCAGTGCCTCTTTAGGGCCAACGATCACCTGTTTGGTGTCAGGGTCGAGCTTGACCACATAAAGAGGTTCGCGTCCGCCGATGCCAAGGCCGCGACGCTGACCTATGGTATAATGGATGACGCCTTTGTGTTGACCAAGGATTTCGCCGTCCATATGCACGATATCACCGGGGTCGGCTGCGCCCGGACGCAGTTTTTCTATGACGGCGGCGTAGGAGCCGTTCGGCACAAAACAGATATCCTGACTGTCGGGTTTGTCGGCCACGGCCAGCCCGAATTCGGCGGCAAGCGCGCGGGTTTCGGCCTTGGATACCAAGTGGCCAAGCGGGAATCGCAGATAATCGAGCTGATCCTGTTTAGTCGTGAACAGAAAATAGCTTTGATCGCGAACATGATCAGCAGCCATGTGAAGCTCGGCTTTGTCACCTTCAAAGCGTTGGATGTAGTGACCTGTCGCCATACAATCTGCATTCAGGTCTTTGGCCGTTTCCAGTAAATCGCGAAATTTGACCTTTTCGTTGCAACGGATGCAGGGAACAGGGGTCGCACCGGCCAGATATGCATCGGCAAATTCGTCAATTACGGATTCTTTGAACTTGTTTTCATAATCCAGAACGTAATGGGGAAACCCCATTTCTTCGGCCACGCGGCGGGCATCGTGGATGTCTTGCCCCGCACAACATGCACCTTTTTTGGCCAACGCCGCGCCATGGTCGTAAAGCTGAAGCGTCACGCCAACCACATCATAGCCTTCACGGGCCAGTTTTGCCGCCACGACAGAGCTGTCCACGCCACCCGACATCGCAACAACCACGCGAGTTTCGCTTTCCGGTTTGGCAAAGCCAAGACTGTTTACGGGGTGGGTCATGGGGGCTCCTGTCAGATAGGTTGCTATATAATAAAAATGTAAACACTAACAAGGGGCGGATTCACCTCTGGTTAACTTGCGGACAGAATGATGAGCGCGGGTAATTAGAGAGAGGATGCTATGCTTATCAAGAAAATCGACGGGCCAAGTTTTGTGAAGTTACCAGATGGTACGGTGTTGACGCGCGGGGATTTACCGCCAAAATCAACGCGACGATGGGTGATCCGGCGCAAGGTTACTGTCGTGTTGGCGGTAACATCCGGCCTACTTAGTCTTGAGGAAGCGTGCGATATGTATAGCTTGTCAGAGGAGGAGTACCTTTCCTGGCAATCCGCGATGCTGCAACACGGGCGTGGGGGGCTACGTGTAACGCACCTTAAAAAATACAGACAACCTTAAGGGGAGTTTACATTCAACTTAAGGTTGGTAACTTCTGGTTAACCTTTTTACTAATATAGTGTGAAGGGTCAGTAGGGACCGCTTAATAAAGGAAATCAGTAAATGCGTGTTTTGTTAATAGAAGATGACCCAACGACGTCTAAAAGTATTGAAATGATGCTCGCCAGCGCCAATTTGAATGCATATGCGACGGACTTGGGTGAAGAAGGTGTCGATCTTGCCAAGCTATATGATTACGACATTATCCTTCTGGATATAAACCTGCCAGATATGAACGGCCATGAGGTTTTGCGGCAGTTGAGGGTGGCAAAAATTGACACGCCTATTTTGATTCTGTCTGGCATGGATGATACTGAAAGCAAAATCAAAGGCTTCGGATTTGGTGCCGATGATTATCTGACAAAACCATTCCACCGTGAAGAACTTGTGGCCCGCATTCACGCGATTGTCCGTCGCTCCAAGGGGCATGCACAGTCGGTTATCGAAACGGGGCGAATAAAGGTTAATCTTGATGCAAAAACAGTATCTGTTGACGACGAGACAATGCACCTGACCGGTAAGGAGTATCAAATGCTTGAACTTCTTTCGTTGCGCAAGGGAACAACACTAACGAAAGAGATGTTCTTGAACCATTTGTATGGCGGCTTGGACGAGCCGGAGTTGAAAATTATCGATGTGTTCATCTGTAAGCTCCGCAAAAAGCTGTCGAAAAGCATGGACGGGGAAAACTATATCGAAACGGTTTGGGGGCGTGGGTATGTATTGCGAAACCCTGCGGAAATGCCTGTCGAACATAAGATAGCGGTATAAACTTACTGGACGTATGACTGTTAGCGGCCTATTCCTTTGATAACGCAAGGGGGTGACATGGCCGCGCTAATTGAAGTTAAATTGCTGGATGAAAGTCAGGCAATAGAAGAATTGGCGCGCTTGGCAAAGGCCATGGCGCAGGCGGATATTGCGTACCATCAAAATGATGCACCTGAGATTACGGATGCAGAATATGATGCGTTAAAGCAGCGCAATTTGGAAATAGAGGCGCGGTTTCCAACATTGAAACGGAGCGATAGCCCTTCGGGCAAGGTGGGCGCTCCGGTTTCATCAGGGTTTTCAAAAGTTAAACACGCAGTTGCGATGATGTCGCTTGGCAATGCATTTACCGATGAAGACGTCACCGATTTTGATGTGCGAATCCGCAAGTTTTTGAACTTCACGGGCAACCAAACTTTGGAATATACTGCCGAACCAAAGATCGATGGGCTTTCGCTGTCCTTGCGGTACGAGGCTGGCCAGCTGGTTCAGGCCGCCACGCGAGGGGATGGTGAAATTGGAGAAAACGTCACGGCAAATGCGTTAACACTTAGCGATATTCCATTGAAGCTAAAATCTGCGCCAAACATTCTTGAGGTTCGCGGCGAAGTTTATATGAATCATACTGATTTTACGACTTTGAATAAAAAACAAATTGCTAATGACGCTAAACCCTTCGCTAACCCAAGAAATGCAGCGGCTGGCTCGTTACGTCAGCTTGATAGTAAAATCACGAAATCCCGCCCTTTGCACTTTTTCGCCTATGCTTTGGGAGAGGTTTCGGAAAGTTTTGCGGATACACAATTCGGCCTTATTGAACATCTTGCAAAACTGGGATTTTCCACAAACCCACTGATGCAGATTTGTTCAACGCCGCTTAAAATGGTCGAGCATTATTCGAAAATAGAGCGAAACCGCGCGACCCTTGGCTATGATATTGACGGGGTGGTTTACAAGGTTAACGATCTGGCGTTGCAGTCGCGGTTGGGGTTTCGAACGAACACACCTAGATGGGCAATCGCCCATAAATTTCCCGCGGAACTTGCGCAAACTATCGTCGAAGATATTGAAATTCAGGTGGGTCGAACGGGCGCACTCTCGCCAGTTGCACGGCTAAAACCGGTGACAGTCGGCGGGGTCGTTGTGTCGAATGCGACACTCCATAACGAAGATTATATTGCCGGGCGTGATAGTTTTGGGAATCCAATTCGTGAAGGCCGCGATATCCGTATCGGTGATTGGGTCACGGTTTATCGTGCGGGTGATGTGATTCCAAAGATAAAGGATGTGGATGTAAGTCGGCGCGAGGAAAACTCCAAACCGTTTGTGTTTCCAACGGTTTGCCCTGAATGCGGATCGGATGCTATCCGCGAGGAAGGGGAGGCGGTCGCGCGTTGTACGGGCGGACTGATTTGCCCTGCGCAGGCCGTCGAAAAACTGAAACATTTTGTTTCAAGGGCGGCGTTTGACATCGATGGGTTGGGCGCAAAACAGATAGAGGCATTCTATCTGGGCGGCTTTATTAAGACGCCAGCAGACATTTTTACACTGGTTGATCGAGTTGGGGCAGGCAACCTTCAGCAACTTAAGAACTTCGAAGGGTGGGGGGATAAATCTGCGCAAAAGCTGTTTGCCGCGATTGACGCAAAAAAGATTATACCACTTAACAGATTAATCTTTGCGCTTGGTATCAGGCATGTCGGAGAAAGTTCGGCCATGACCTTGGCGAGATATTATGGCTCTTGGGAAGTTTTCAACGCGGCAATGGAAAATGCCCGTGATTATAGCGGTCAAGACTGGGATACGTTGAATGGAATTGACGGTGTGGGGGCGGTTATGGCCGCCGCCTTGGT
>DFBD01000154.1:0-7646 GCA_002367255.1 Rhodobacterales bacterium UBA3089
AGCCACGAATTGGCTCTGGACATACAACAACGACCGACCCAACATGGGTATCGGCGGAATCACACCCGCGATGAAACTAAAACTAGCCGCCTAATTCTACTAGCGGACCTCATTAAAAATGGGGGGATTACCCCCCTGCCCAACAGCTATGGCATTTACGATGTGCCTTTGGTTCTTCAGGACCGCCGTTAACCCGCGACGTGCAGGTGGATTACAATCTTTAGATGCATTCGCGCATGATGGGGCAGTTTGTCGCCGTCTAAGACTTGATTAACGGTTTGTTCTGCTTGCGATAGGCCAACGCCTCTAGGATGATGCCGTTGGTGTTTATGTCGCTGTAATTCGCGGTCGCAAGGCCTGTAGCGGTAAAAACGCCGGAAGCAAAACCCAGATCTTCGAAACGTGCGTTTTGGCGGATGTAGTCGATCAGTAATTGCGAATAGGCTTGCGGGCGCATGGCCGACCATAGGTAAGCAGATTTACTACTAACCATCGTAACCGCACGCTTGAAACCCGCTGTCTGATACCGCGCCGTGCTGTTGATAATGTTGACTTTCCAAGGCTCGTCATCGCCGATTTTATAGCCCTGATAGGAAAACCACGGCTCGCGGTCCAGCGGACCTTCGGAAACGCAGACGAGGTCACCGGTCGCTTTGTGTTCAATCATTTGCTGCGTATATAAAACATCGGCGAGGGTGCGGGCGGGCGCAGAATAGCCCATCTCGACGGCCTCCAGAACATGGGGCTCGGTGCTGAGCAATTCGTTATTCTCGACAATACCGAGAATGCGCATCTGGGCATCCATTTCAGTATCAGCTGCATGTTCGGGGAACGGTGAATCCACCTCCAATCCCCAAAGCGCGAAACCGCGCGAGACGTAATGCATATACCCGGAATCCAGAGCCGACGTAAACTGCCCGTTACGGACGCTGCGAACTTTGCCATCCACGATAGTTTTTGCAAATTCCCAACCAGCGACGATTTCCGCGATCCCCATACTTCCACCAACATGTTCATCGAGTGCCTTAAGGCTGATCAACAAGCGGCCAGCGTCGGCTGCATCAAACCCGTCTTCCCCCGCCTGACGCCCGGTAATCGAGACCGCAGCCTGTGGTAAAAGCAACCCGTTGGCCTTTGAGGTGGTCGGTAAGTGCGCCAACAAACGTGTGGCGCGGTCTGTAAAATCAGCATCGTCGATTATGCCCAGGGTATTGGCGCTAACCAACGCCAAAATGTGCGTACCTATATCCCACATGGTTGCGAAAGGATAGGAACTGCGGCTATCGCCTTCCATCCAGACGGTGCCGGGAACGAGCCCGGTTTCAGGGTCTGTGAACAGCTCGAAGAAGTGCCACGCGGTGGCGGCGTCCTTGTCGAGTTCAGCTTGATCGTCAGGCAGGGTTTCCTGACTGGCGAGCGTGCGGTGGTGGTTCATCGTGGTCAACAGACCGTACTTTTGATCCATCGGAGCGGCTATCTGGCGGAATTCGTCAAGGGAGACAACCTTGCCAACCCCGGATTTTTCGAAGGTGCTAAAGGCCTGTATGATCGCCTGCATTGCCGTAGGGTCTTGCACCGCAGCCGTGGTAATCGTCACGGCGATGTCTTCTTGCGCGCCCACAGCCACTAACAAATCCTCGCTAACGTCAGTGGCAGTCCGAATTTTCCGGCTGCCATCAAAGGTGTAGGCAATCGGTAGATGGAACAATCCGCCGCCGTCCAAACGTGTGAATTTGACGACAGGGTTAGTGTCAGACAGAATTTCGACGCCCGCTTTGACGAACGCCGATAGTGCGTTGGAATTAGCTGCGGTGACCGACAGGCAGGTAGTGCCTACAGCTTGCATCTGGGTGGAAATACTGAACGCGTGCCCCTCCCCCTCGAAACGCAAACAATCTGGCGTTCCTGTCGGGGCCGTTACGCTGTAAGGAATTTTGGCGGCGATAAGGGCTGCGATGAAAGCCTCTGTGATGGGGTCATCACCGACTTCTATGCTTAATCCGATAAGGCGGCCGTATGAATCTCTCGATTGCAAATGCAGATCGCCAGGCAGGGTCGAGAATACGTCACCTGCGGCATTCTTAATGGAAAGCGTATCACCAATCTTGGCCCCCAGCAAAAAGGCATCAGCGTCATCTGTCGCGTTTTCTTTCAGCGATACATATACAATTAGCGTATCCTTGGTGGTCTCGGTGTTGTTCAATGCCGCCTCGATGGGGTTTTCCATGCCTGTTTTCACCGCGTTACCACCGTAGAATTGCAAAACTCCGCCGCTGGTTTTCCAGTATCCTGCCACGCACGAGTGTTCAGGCAAAAGCAACAAGTTGCGAAATCCCGCTGCGCGAACTTCGTTGATTTCATCGACATTACCGTCGAGAATATTACTGGCTATGGACAGGCAGGCGGCGTCTTGCCCCAGGACTTGACGGCAGTCCGCACGGGCTTGACTGGCGCGGCGCATACGGAAATATGGTGTGTCATTGACGAGATCAGGAACATATGCGATCAGCTCGATCAAGCCGGAATAATTTGCCACCAAATTCCGCAACAGCACGGCAAGATCACTTTTGGGCGACATGGTATTGCCATCATCATCCGTAAACCGGATCACACATCCAACTGGCACATTTTGCGATACAATAGGATCAAGCGCAGAAAACAATTGCGAGGCAGAAGTTGACGGATCAATCCCGCCAAGCAAGAAAAGCGACGGCTTGTAACTGGCAGCCAATGCCAGCCGCACCCCACCCGCAGCAAGCAGCGAGCCGCCCAATAAAACTGTCTGCAACATTTGGCGACGAGTGACGTTCATGACTATGCCCTCCTGATCCGCTGAGCGTACTGTAAAAGTGCACGTATCTAGTTGACCTGTATCAATATAATCTTAACCCGCTTCGGGTTAAGATTCGAATGCGCAACCGTTAGTTATGGATATTGTAACAAGTGCCATCAAGATTGAAACACCGCCAGAAAAAAGACCCCGCATTTCGTGCGATTTTTGCCGATCCCACGAAACACCGCGGGACATTTATTCGATCGCTGGCGGTCGGCTTGGTCATGCTGGCATTTACGTGGTTGTTTGGTTTTTTGGCCAGTATTTACTATATCGAAGCAAGTAGTGACACGCGGTTGGATGATCCCGCTAATTTTCTGGCACCGCACCTGCGAAATTCACAAGACACCCCGAACGTCGAGGTTTCGTTGCCTCCGCCCTCAACCATCGCGAACCGTGCGCGCGTACCGCAGAAGGTCTATGCGTTTGTGCGGACATTTCCGCTGAATGCGATTGCATCCGTAGAGAAAAATATTGATGCAATCGATGTGCTGATGCCCGAGTGGTATGGCGTTAACTGGAACACCCAGATGCTTAAATCACTGGATAGAAATCGGCAGGTATTGCTGGAAACCTATCTTGAGACTAAAGCGCCAGACAAAACTGTCCTGCCCGTTATTAGTGGTTTTGATCAAGGCGTATCGTTTGAAACACCCTACGCGGCCGCAGAATTTGCCGAGAAACTTAACGTACTTAGTGACGACATTCACGTCGACGGGCTTTGTCTTGACTATCGCTGGGCGGAACAGGATACACGTGCGGACCTGATCGAGCTGCTTGCAATCACAAGCGAAATGTTGAGCGATCTAAACAAGCAAAGCTGCGTGGTATTGCGACTTGGGGCAAACTACTGGCCGCTGGCCGAAGTGGAAAAGCTGGTGGACACCATTGTGTTTACCGGATTTCGACAACCGGATCGTGGTAGTTTCCCGATGCCGATCGCCCCACATGACACATTTGCAGCACTGGCAACCGATGCCCTTGAACAAATTCGTGCATCGACAGCCGTGTTCGCATTGGGCAATGTCGGGTTTGACTGGGTAACAGGAATGGCACCTGCCCCCATCCATTTCAGCGAGGTCATGCGACTTTCCGGTCTGCATAATGTTCCGATCAAGTTTGATCCGCTGTCGCTGAATCCAGCGCTTGCCTATGTGGATGCCCAAGGGCGACGCCATCAGATATGGTTTACAGACGCGGTGAACGCCCACAACCAGTTGCAGATATTGGAAGGTTCGCCCATTGACGGTGTGGCGATTTGGCCATTGGGGGGCGAGGACCAGGGGATTTGGCAGCTGCTTAATCCGCACACGGCCACGGTTCCCTTGGGCACTTTGTTGCGCGAGGTCTCGACCGGCGATTACGTTGGCTATGAGGGGGGGGGCGATTTTCTGACAGCCTTCGGAAAGACCGAAACGGGTATTCGGACGCTGGAAGTGGATGCCGACACCGGTTTAATCACCAATCAATCGCACGTAAAACTGCCTCACGCCATTACCATTGCCCGATGGGGCGCGGGTGGACGCAACAGTATTGCACTGACGTTTGATGACGGCCCTGACGAGAACATGACCCCCGAAATCCTCGATATTTTAAAAGAATATGATGTCCCCGCCACTTTTTTTGTTATCGGGGAAAACGCGCTAAAGAACCCTGAAATTGTTGAACGGGCACTGAACGAGGGGCATCTGCTGGGTGTTCATACTTTCACCCATCCCGACATTCGCCGTATCAGCGAAATTCGGCTAATGATCGAGGCAAACAGCACGCAACGTTTGCTGGCCTCCATCACGGGATACAACACGATCTTGTTCCGCGCCCCTTATGCCGAAGATTCCGAGCCGCAAAACAGCGCCGAAGCCGCCCCATTGGTGCAGCTAAGCGCGGCTGGATATATCACAGTCGGCACCCCGATTGATCCGCGTGACTGGGAAAGTGCTGGCGCTAACGAAATTGTTGAGCGCGTACATATGGAAGCCTTGGCGGGTGAAGGAAATACGGTTTTGTTACATGACGCAGGTGGGGACCGTACTGAAACGCTAATCGCCCTGCCCCGCATCATCGAAACCCTGCGCGCGGAGGGGTTCGAATTTGTATCGCTGGACGCGATGATGGGCAACGATGCCATTGACCTGATGCCGGTGGCGGATAATCGGCTGACCAAGGTGGATGTGGTGTCTTTCTCTTTTCTGACGCTATCCGGTAGTGCGCTAATCTGGATGTTCGCGGTGGCTATTACGCTGGGGATCGCGCGCTCGATCATCATCGTGGTTCTGGCGTATTTACGGCGACAGCCAAAGTGGTCGAACAGTGTGGCCATCCCGCCCGTAACGGTTATTGTGCCCGCCTACAACGAAGAACCCGTGATTTTGCAGACAATAGAATCCGTTCTGGCGTCGGATTATGCGAATATGGAAGTAATCGTTATCGATGACGGCTCCAGTGATAATACCTATCATGTGGTGGCGAAATCCTATGACAAAGATCCGCGTGTCCGGTTGGTTCGACAGGAAAACCAAGGCAAAGCGCAGGCGTTGAACCATGGCTACCGGCTGACTGAAAGCGATATAATTGTTGCCATCGATGCTGATACGATCATCCTGCCTGATGCGGTTTCCCGTCTAGTGCGCCACTTCGACAATCCCAAAGTCGGGGCGGTGGCCGGCAACACCAAGGTCGGCAACCGGGTGAATATCCTGACGCGACTTCAGGCGGTCGAATACATCACCTCGCAAAACCTGGATCGTCGTGCGTTTGAGCGATTTAATGCAATTCTGGTGGTTCCAGGCGCGATTGGCGCATGGCGCAAGTCTGTGGTGGATGGGGTCGGAGGGTATTCTTCGGAAACGCTGGCGGAGGACGCTGACCTGACCGTCGCCATCATCCGCGCCGGATACCGCGTAACCTACGAAGCAGGCGCAATCGCCATGACCGAGGCCCCCGAAACCCTTGGCCAGCTGTTACGTCAACGCCTGCGTTGGTCCCTGGGGATTATGCAAACGGGCTGGAAACACAAGCGCGCAATACGCGAGGGTAACGGAATTGGTCTGGTCGCCATTCCAAACATCCTGCTGTTCGGGGTGATCCTGTCCCTGTTCGCCCCCATCGCCGACATCGTGTTTATCAGCGCGCTGTTTCGACTTGGGCGTGATTTTATCCACCACCCAACGATGATACCGGGATTGGCATCCCCCGGAATATTTATCGCTTATGCTGCTTATCTGCTGTCGGATGTGTTTTTATCGGCACTGGCCTTGGTTCTGGAGCCCAAAGAAGACAAACGCCTGTTGTTCTGGGTGCCGTTCCAACGCTTCTTCTATCGTCAGCTATTATACATCGCGACGTTAAGGTCCGTCGGGCGGGCTTTGACGGGCCGCCTGACAGGTTGGCAGAAACTTACGCGAACAGCTGATGTCAACATGACCAAAAGCACAGCGCGATACGAGCATCGGGATGTGGAATTGCAGCGGGTTAACCCCGCCGCAAAACCCTAACCAGAGAATATCTGGCAACCGCTTTCGGTCAACGGGCCAGAAACCACAGGATAATCACGGCCCGGGTTCATAATGATATTCTGAACCGAGGTGATCTGGCGCGCGCATTGGGTTGCATCATCTGAATGCGATCTGGAGCCATCGACATAAATATCCATCCACGGCAGACCGTTGCGGCCTGTATGGCATGGGCCATCCTGCGGGCGGTGCCCGTCACCGCAGACATCCTCGACTATTACGTATTTACGCAAGTTGGGCAGATAGAAACGGGTCCCAGCCTTATAATCAAGAGTCTGGCGGCTGCCCAAGATGACATGACCAACAGCGATGGTAATCGGGTCACTATACGTGCCCTTACCACCGGCTTTGCGGTGAATGACCGGTTTGGAAATTTCAGCCGATCCCGGTGGGGTGTTGTCCCAGTAACTATACCCGGTCAGGTAAATGTTAAACGACGTCTCCCCGTTTCGGGGCGACACCGTGGACTGCACCACAGAGGTTGGATTGCTGGTTTGAGACTTACTACTGGCGGATTGGGTTGTAGCATCGCTACAGGCACTAGTTACAAGGGCGGCCAAAGAAAGGCCGAATATTATCCTTGAGAATCGCATATTGAACTACCTTCTGGATTACATTCATATATCTTTCGAGGCGTCCCAAATGTATTTTTTTGCCGCCCTCGTTACCTTGCCGGGGCGATATTTGATTACGGCAACATATACATGGTTGAGGTTTTTGTAAGCTACTTTGTTACCTACGGCATGATTCCGCTCAACTTTGATTGCAAAAGAGTGGCAATGGACTTGTTCAATAGCTTGACCTAGCCAACCAGCCACGCTTAAATCCCCGTCTATATTTCATAACTCCGAGCCCTACCATATGGCCCTCTCTTTTCGTCACCAGGCAATCCTCGATGTTGCCCGTAATATCGGGCGCGTTGCCGTGGATGATCTTGCGGAAAGGTTAACAGTTACCCCGCAAACTATTCGCCGCGACTTGAATGATCTATGCGACCAGGGTCACCTGACCCGCGTACACGGCGGCGCAATTCTTGAATCGGGCGTCGCAAATCTGGCCTATGAAGCACGTCGATTGATGGCCGCTGATGAAAAAGATAGGATCGCTCGACTGTGCGCAGACGCAATCCCGGACGATGCCTCGATCTTCATCAACATCGGCACTACGACCGAGGCCGTCGCCCGCGCTCTGAAAAACCGGCGCAATCTGATGGTGATTACCAACAATCTGAATGTTGCAAATATCCTCGCTGCCAACCCGCACTGCGATGTGGTGGTCACGGGCGGAATGCTGCGCCGTTC
>DFBD01000154.1:7804-15874 GCA_002367255.1 Rhodobacterales bacterium UBA3089
AAACTCGCCCGCTCCGCCCCTGTTCGTATTGGCCACATGAGCGAGATTGACCACTTTTTCACGGATACAATTACATCCGAAAATTTACGGCAAGTCTGTGACCAACACGGCGTTGGTATCAGCGTCACTGCAACGGAATAACCAGAACCGCTAGCCTTACATAAGACTTGGCATAAACGTCACGATCTGCGGGAAGGCGATAATCAGGCCAACTGCGCCAAGCAACAGTAAAAAGAACGGTAAGGCCGATCGGGCGATGGACAGTATGTTAATACCCGTTAACCCTTGTATCACAAACAGGTTGAAACCCACTGGTGGGGTAATCTGGGACATCTCGACCACAATTACGAGGTAGATGCCAAACCACAACGGGTCGATGCCCGCGCCGTTAATCATTGGCATGATGATAGATGTTGTCAGGACGACAACGGAAATTCCATCCAGAAAGCAGCCCAGCAGGATGAAGAATATCGTAAGCACACCCAGCAATGCCAGTGGGGAAAGGTCGAATGACCCGATCCAGATTGCGAGGTTGCGCGGGATGCCGGTGAAGCCCATGGATACCGTCAGGAAGGCGGCTCCGCCAAGGATGAACGCGATCATGGCCGAGGTGATGGTGGCGCCCATCAGGCTTTCCATTAGCATTTTACGGCTGAGTGTCCCCGAGAAGAACGACAGAATAATGGCGAAGATAACCCCTAACGCGGCGGCGTCTGTGGGCGAGGCGATGCCTGCATAGATCGAACCTATGACACTGATGATAAGGATTAAAACGGGGATCAGGCGGCGGGAGGATTTGATTTTTTCCATCAGCGTGTATTCATTGTTTTCGGCAGGAATACTGGAAGGGTTCATCAGCGCACGCACGATGACATAGCCACCAAACATCGCCACCAGCATGATACCCGGGATGATACCGGCCACGAACAACCGCGCGATGGATTGGTCGGTGGCGACGCCGTAAACGATTAGGATGATGGATGGCGGGATCAGCAGGCCAAGGGTGGCTGATCCGGCGAGCGTACCTATTATCAGGCGTTCAGGGTAGCCACGCTCGGTTAATTCGGGGACGGACATTTTCCCGATAGTGGCGGCAGTGGCGGCGGATGAACCAGACACGGCGGCAAAGATTGCACAGCCGATGATGTTGACGTGTAACAACCGCCCTGGAAGGCTGCCGAGCCATGGGGACAAGCCTTTGAACATGTCCTCGGACAGGCGGGATCGCAGCAGGATTTCCCCCATCAGGATGAATAACGGCAGTGCGGCTAGTGCCCACGAATGGCTAGCGCCCCATAAGGTGGTGGCCAGAACTTGCCCGACTGGTGCATTCGAGAAGAACACCAAAGCGACGGTTCCAACGGACAAGAGCGCGATGGCAACCCATACGCCGAGGCTTAGCAGACCAAGCAATACGCCCAGCAGGACGAGCATGATGATGGGATCGGACATCTATTCTTGCTCCATGTTTTTAAGGACGGGCTCGCGCGCTTTTAGGGTAGCGATGAACAGGTCGATGAAGGCGACGGTCAACAACAGCAACCCGGCCGAAGTTGCCAGTTGCGGGATCCACAACGGGATGGCGATGATCCCGTGCGAAAGATCGCCGTAGTCGTAGGATTCAAAATTCAGGCGGATCATATAAAAGGTGGCGTATCCCGAAAGGACAGCACCAAGCGTCAGGCTGAACAGTTCAGCCCCAAGGCGCGGGATTTTCCCGAAGGTCTGCAACAACAGAGTGACGCGGATGTGACCGCCTTGGTTTAACGTATATGCCAACGCCAGAAAGGACGCGGCCGCCAACGAGAAGCCAGCGAAATCGGCGTAGGACGGGATGGTCATGCTGTAAGCTGACCCGAAGATTTTGGTGATCAGGTTCAAGACCACCTGAGCCGATACCACCAGACAAATAATTACGATGAACCCTGCCGCCGCAAATCCGCTGGCATTGTAGAGGGTGTCGAGGAATTTACGCATAATGGCCTCCCGCATAGAATTCGGGCCGGACATTTGCCCAGCCCGTGTCTTGGTACGTTTAGTTACCTTGGTATTCAGCAATAACAGCGATGGCTTCTTCGCTGGCGCTTGCCTGCAAGTCTTCCAGCATTGTATCGCCAATGGCTTTAAGCCCGTCCATCAACGCAGCACTGGGTTCAACAATAACCATGCCGTTGTCAGCCATAACTTGAGTTTTTGCAGCAGCTTCAGCCGCACTCATTTCCCAACCACGGGCTTCGGCAGTTGTGGCGGCTGCAAGGATCGCAGCCTGAACATCAGCATCCAGGCGATCGAACATCTGCTTGTTCACAACCACGATGTTTTTGGGAACCCACGCGTTGATTGGCGTGTAATGCGTCACGAAATCCCAAGCCTTAGAGCTGGCACCGGTGGAGGGCGATGTGATCATCGCTTCGACCTGACCCGTCGCGAATGCTTGTGGGATGTCTGGCGATGCAACTTGCGTAGGCGCGGCACCTGCAAGGGCAGCGAAGGATTCCAGCGCGGCGTTATATGCACGGAATTTCAAGCCGGACAGGTCATCAACCGTGGCGATTTCACCGTTGGTGTAAAGACCCTGCGCTGGCCATGGCACTGCGAACAATGGCATCAGGTTTTGTTCAGCCAACAGCGCTGTAATGGCTGGTTTTTGTGCTGCCCAAAGACGCTCGGCATCTGCGTAAGATGTTGCAAGGAATGGCTGGCTGTCTAAACCGAAGGCTGCGTCTTCGTTCGATAGGCGAGACAAGAAGAACTCGCCGATCGGAACCTGACGGCCACGAACAGCGCCCTTGATGTCGGCGTGCTTGAACAACGAACCGGCGGAATGCACGGTGATGTCCATCGAGCCACCGGTTGCCGCTTTTACGTCTGCGGCGAATTCGATGATGTTTGCTGTGTGAAAAATAGCGTCGGAATATGGTGTTGGCATATCCCAGCTTTGCGCTTGCGCTGCTGCGCCCATGGTGAATGCAACGGCTGCACCCCCGATAATTCCTGTTAGTTTGTTCATGATGGTTTCCTCCCGAGATCATGATTATTACCTGCGACAGAATGTGAATTTCGTCGCTGAATTCTTGTCACAAACAGATGCTGACATTTTGTCGATAAATTGTCAACGTAATTGGTGTAACTTAATATTCACTCTGTCATAAGCACTTGCCCACCAAGCTGTCGGGTTACTTCGCGGGCAAAGTCGCTAACGATTTCACCAATTTCGGTGGTTGCATTTCGCGGGATACGGAAAGTTGGCCCGGAAATGGAAAGCCCTGCGATCGGGTCGCCGTAAGCATCAAAGATCGGGGCGGCGATGCAGCGCATACCTTCGGTGCGTTCCTCGTCATCCACTGCATAGCCTTTACCTTTGATGGCTTCCAATTCCTTAAACAGGTGGTCGGGGTCAGTGATTGTGCTGTCAGTGAAGCGCTCCAGCCCCTGCTCGGATATGATCCGTTGCACACGGTCTTTGGGGAAATTCGCCAGTAATGTCTTGCCAATCCCCGAGGCGTGCATCGGGTTGCGCGTGCCCGGCGGAAAGAAGGCTCGAATGGTTTGACTGCTTTCGACTTGCGATACGAACAGCACCCAGTCGTTCCGCTCGATCCCCAGATTGGCGGTTTCGCCTATCTGTCGCATCAGTTTTTGCATCACGGGGCGACTGCGTTGCAGAATGTTAGTGCGGTTCAGGAAAACGCTGCCGATGCGGAATGCCCCTGCGCCAATATACCAAAGCTGCGTGTGTTCTTCGAACTCGACAATCTCGCGGGCTTGTAGGGTGACTAACGCGCGGTAGGTGGTGGCGGAGGATTGGCCGGAGCGCTCGGATAATTCGGAAAGGGAAACCCCATCGCCCTCGGCCAACGCGCCCAATATCAGCATTCCACGATCAAGCGAGCGGACGATTGTGTTGTCGGTTTGGTCGTTGAACGACTTGGGACGACCGCGAGATCTTTTAGTCTGGGCTTGCATGAATTTGGCCTTTCCGGGAACCATATTATCCAAAAAACTATTTCGAAGAATGAAAAATCATAACTATAGGAAATAATGCACTAAATTCCCTAACAATCAATAATGAAAAACTATTTTGAAAAAATTGCAAAATTCATATCAAATCCATACATTAGAGAAAACCACAAACACGAGAGCGAACCATGTTCAACCAAAACCCCGTTTTCATCCCCGGTCCGACCAACATCCCCGAGGTCATCCGTAACGCTTACAACATCCCGACACTCGACCACCGCTCCGGCGCATTCGAGGGGATTATCCAGCCGGCATTGGCGGGTGTGAAGAAAGTTTTGAAGACCGAAGCGGGCGAAGTTGTTATTTTCCCTGGCTCTGGCACGCTTGGTTGGGAAGCTGCGATCAGCAACACCCTTTCGACGGGCGACAAAGTTCTGGCTGCCGCGCAGGGGATGTTCTCGGAAAAATGGATCGAGATGTGCAACCGCCACGGCCTCGATATGCAGGTCCATGCGGTTGAATGGGGCGAGGCTTGTCCGGTGAGTAAATACGCCGAAACGCTGAAGGCTGACACGAACCACGAGATCAAAGCGGTTTTGGTTACGCATAACGAAACCGCGACCGGTGTGCTTAGTGACGTTGCCGCCGTACGCCGCGCGATGGATGCTGCCGGACACCCCGCGTTGTTGTTCGTGGACGGGGTAAGTTCGATCGGGTCGATGGATTTCCGTATGGACGAATGGGGTGTGGATATCGCCATCACAGGGTCGCAGAAGGGTTTCATGCTGCCCACAGGTTTGGCAATTGTGGGCGTCAGCCAAAAAGCGATTTCTGTGATGGGGGATGCCAACCTGCCACGTTTCTACTATGACATTCCTGATATGATCGCCGCGCTGAAGGTCAGTGGCTACCCTTACACACCAGTTGTTGGCCTGCTTAGCGGACTTGCAAAATCTACTGATATGCTTCTGAATGAGGGGCTCGATAACGTGTTCGCCCGTCACAAGCGTATCGCCGAAGGAGTTCGTGAAGCCGTTCGGGCATGGGGTCTGAAGATATGCGCGGTTGACGAAGGCATCTATTCGAACTCGGTTACCGCGATTGTTGCCCCCGAGGGTTTCGATGCGACCGAGCTGGTTAACCACGCCTCCGAGAAATACAACGTATCCTTTGGTGGTGGGCTAGGAAAAGTTGCAGGTAAAGTATTCCGCATCGGGCACCTTGGCAGCATCACAGACGTAATGGCGCTTTCGGGCATCGCAACGGCGGAGATGGCAATGGTTGATCTTGGCTATCCGGTACAGCTAGGGTCGGGCGTTGCGGCGGCGCAAGAATATTATCGTACCACCGCTTAAGTAAAGGAAACCACATGTACATTCCCACATTTGACGATGTTAAAACCGCACGCGAACGGGTCACGCCGTACATTCACAAAACGCCGGTTTTAACCAGCACGTTCATGAACGAGCTGACGGGGGCCGAGCTGTTTTTCAAATGCGAGAACTTTCAAAAGGCGGGCGCGTTCAAGGTTCGCGGAGCTTCGAACGCTGTGTTCGGGTTGAGTGATGACGTGGCCGCGAAGGGTGTGGCGACGCATTCGTCCGGCAACCACGCTTTGTCGTTGTCTTATGCGGCGGGGCGTCGGGGCATTCCGTGCCATGTGGTTATGCCACGCACGGCGCCCCAAGCCAAGAAGGACGCGGTTATCGGATATGGTGGTATTATCACGGAATGCGAGCCGTCCACGTCTTCGCGCGAGGCGGTTTTTGCTGATGTGCAAGCCGCGACCGGTGCGGATTTTGTCCATCCCTATAACGATCCGCGCGTGATTGCGGGTCAGGCGACATGCTCGCTGGAGCTATTGGAACAAACGGGCGGGCTGGATGCGGTGGTCGCCCCCATTGGCGGTGGCGGTATGATTTCAGGCACCTGTTTGGCGTTGTCAAATGTGGCACCTGACGTAAAGATTTATGCGGCAGAACCAAAGAATGCGGACGATGCGTATCGCTCGTTCAAGGCGGGGCATATCATTGCGGATGATGCGCCAGATACCGTGGCTGATGGCCTGAAGGTTCCGCTGAAAGACCTGACGTGGCACTTCGTTTCGAACCACGTTGAGGACATTCTGATTGCTACTGAAGAAGAAATCGTCGATGCGATGAAGCTGATCTGGAAGCGCATGAAAATCGTGATGGAGCCGTCGAGCGCTGTGCCACTAGCCACCATCATCAAGAACAAGGACCTGTTCGCGGGTAAACGCGTCGGGGTGATTATTACTGGGGGCAACGTCGATTTAGACAAGCTGCCGTAGATGGAAAACTAGGAGAGATATTATGAACGCACCTGTAAATTATGACGACCTCGAAGTCGGTTATGACGTTCCTGCCGTTCCGGGCATGGATGAAAAAGACATTCAAACACCTTGCCTGATCCTCGATCTGGACGCGTTGGAACGTAACGTGAAAAAGATGGGCGACATCTGTAAAGATATGGGCGTTCGTCACCGTGCGCACGGCAAGATGCACAAATCTGTTGATGTAGCCAAGCTGCAAGAAACGCTGGGCAATTCCGTTGGTGTTTGCTGCCAGAAGGTATCCGAAGCCGAAGTTTTCGTGCGCGGTGGCATCAAGGACGTGATGGTATCCAATCAGGTTCGTGACCCGGCCAAAATCGACCGTCTGGCACGTATGCCGAAACTGGGCGCGCGTATTCTGGTATGTGTGGATGATCCCGCAAACGTCGCTGATCTTGCCGCAGCGGCGCAAAAGCATGGCACGGAACTGGAGTGTCTCGTTGAAATCGATTGTGGTGCTGGCCGTTGCGGTGTGACCACCAGCCAAGATGTAGTGAACATCGCCAAGCTGATCGATTCCGCTGATAATTTGAAGTTCGCTGGCATTCAGGCCTATCAAGGCGCGATGCAGCACATGGATCTATATAAAGACCGTGAAGCGAAAATCGACATTGCGATTGATATGGTTCGTGATGCGGTTAACGCGCTTGCCGCACAGGGTCTGGAATGTGACATCGTTGGTGGCGCTGGTACGGGTTCGTATTACTTCGAGGGCAACTCGGGCGTTTATAATGAAATGCAGTGCGGTTCATATGCGTTCATGGATGCGGATTACGGTCGTATTCTGGATAAGAACGGTAAGCGGATTGACGATGGCGAATGGGAAAATTCGCTGTTCCTGCTGACATCTGTCATGAGCCATTCCAAAGCCGACAAGGCGATTGTTGACGCGGGCCTGAAAGCCCAATCCGTCGATAGTGGACTGCCTGTAGTTTACGGGCGCGATGATGCGGTTGAGTACGTCAAATGTTCCGACGAACACGGCGTCGTTGCCGACCCTGATGGTGCCTTGAGCATTAACGAAAAGTTACGCCTTGTGCCCGGTCACTGCGATCCGACCTGTAACGTCCACGACTGGTATGTCGGTGTTCGCGGTGGCAAAGTTGAAACACTTTGGCCTGTGTCCGCACGCGGTAAGGCATACTGATATGATCATCGTTCCAGAGAGTGTAATCCCAAACCTGATTGACCGCCCCACGTCCTATAACGCCGTCGAAGCTGTTTTTGGCGCGATGTCGCGGGGAGATGCCTATAACTTTCCGGTGATCCGCGAAGACATCGGCTATGCCGACGCGCTTTACGGGTTCAAATCCGGGTTTGATAAGGCTGGCCTTTCGCTTGGTTTGAAATCCGGTGGCTATTGGCCGGGGAACGAGGCGAAAGGGTTAACAAACCATCAATCCTCGATCTTCCTGTTCAACGCCGATACCGGTCAGGTGAAAGCCATCGTTGGTGGCAACTATCTGACGGCGGTTCGTACGGCTGCGGCCTCGTCCGTTTCCATCCAGCATTTGGCCCGTAAGGATTCCAAAGTTCTGGGTATGATTGGTGCTGGCCACCAGTCCGCCTTTCAGATGCGTGCGGCAGTTGAGCAGCGCGACTTTGAAAAGGTTATCGGTTGGAACTACCACCCTGAAATGCTGTCCCGACTGGCGGATGTTGCCGAAGAACTGGGTCTACCGTTCGAGGCTGTCAGTTTGGATGAACTTGGCGCACAGGCGGATGTTATCATCTCGATTACGTCCAGCTTTGCACCA
>DFBD01000074.1:0-2217 GCA_002367255.1 Rhodobacterales bacterium UBA3089
TGTATAAAGCCGATTCTCGCGATTCGCTGAATTCAGTATATCTTAACCTTTTGAATCGCCCTATTCTGCGTAATTCGGTGCATATTTATGCTTAATAATCCGTTTTGCAGCCTACTATCCATTGCTTCAATACAATCAGCCAAAACAAAAACACGCTTGAACGGCCTTAACGCGATACCTTGATGCAAAAGTTCCGATACGTTTTGCGGTTGCTCCCCACAAACTATCAATTGCGGGCCTTCTACGACGACTGACAAGTCAGAAATGGCAAAACCCGCAACGGCCAGCGTTATGCGAAAACGGTTATCATCAAGTTGTTCGATGTTATAGGGCGGGTAACTGTCATTGTTGATTTTAGCGTTACTCTCAAGCATCTGCTCCAACGCATCGAACCCAAGCAAATACGGATGGGCGGAAAACGAAAACTTCGGCATGTGGCAGACTTTCTCATGGCAAGGGCTGTGCTTGCCAAGATATGGCCCCACAACTACACAAAAACAAGCCCGCAGGGGTATTCGTGCAAATCTCTACTTGGTATAGATAATCGACGACAAAAAGAGGCGTGCAAGCCATGACTACACCACCCACCATGAATCACCGCGAAATCCTGCGTGTGCGCCTGGCCATGCTGCAACGCGAGCATCGTGATCTGGATGACGCCATCCATGCGCTCGGGGAAACGCGCGCGTCAGGACCGTTAACTCTGCGCCGTTTGAAAAAACAAAAGCTGGCCCTGAAAGACAAAATCACCCTGATCGAGGATGAATTGACCCCCGATATTATAGCTTAACCCACACGCCTTGCACCAAAGCCCCCAATGGCTATAGTGCAGCCTTCCTGAAATGGACGGAACAACAAATGACTCAACCAAAAATCGGCATCATCATGGGCAGTCAGTCCGACTGGCCGACGATGAAACTGGCCGCTGACATTCTTGATGAATTAGGCGTGACATACGAGACCAAGATCGTCTCGGCCCACCGTACACCCGATCGTTTATGGGCATATGGCAAAACCGCAGTCGAGCGTGGCTTGCAGGTGATAATCGCCGGGGCTGGCGGCGCGGCGCACTTGCCCGGCATGATGGCCTCCAAGACGCGCGTGCCGGTACTGGGCGTCCCGATCCAGACAAAGGCGCTATCTGGCGTGGATTCGCTCTATTCTATAGTGCAGATGCCCAAGGGGTTTCCTGTTGGCACCATGGCGATTGGCGCAGCCGGGGCTGCGAATGCAGGTCTGATGGCCGCTGCTATCCTCGCCAATACCGACACCGCGCTGGCCCAAAGGTTGGAAACATGGCGTACAGACCTTTCCAATTCCATCGCGGACGAACCACATGACTAACGCCCTACAGCCCGGCGCGACTATAGGTATCCTTGGTGGTGGGCAATTGGGCCGGATGCTGTCGATGGCCGCTGCACGTCTGGGTCTGAAAGCCCACATCTATGAACCCTCTGCCAATCCCCCTGCTGGCGACGTGGCCCACCGCGTAACCACTGCCGGATATGACGATACCGAAGCCCTCAAAGCCTTCGCCGACTCCGTTGATGTTATCACCTTTGAGTTCGAAAACATCCCGACGGCAGCACTAGACATAATAGAATCCCTCCGCCCAATCCGCCCCACACGCAAAGCGTTGGCTATTTCCCAAGATCGCGTCACCGAAAAAGCCTTCCTTACAGACCTCGGCATCACCGTCGCCCCCTACGCGCAAATCGATAGCCTGTCTGATTTGACCGCCGCGCTGAAAACCATCGGCACGCCTGCCATCCTCAAAACCCGCCGTTTCGGGTATGATGGCAAAGGTCAGGTCCGCATAACAGACATCGCCCAAGCCAAAGAAGCCTTTGCCGCCTTGAAAGGGGCGCCAGCAGTGCTGGAAGGTTTCGTAAACTTCACGCGCGAGGTTTCCGTGATTGCCGCTCGCGGGATTGACGGCGCAGTGGTTTGTTACGATCCGGGTGAGAATATCCACAAAGACGGCATCCTCGACACGACCACAATTCCGGCAACACTGGCGGCTGGCCAACATATGGATGCCATCCTGTTAGCTGGAAAAATCCTAAACGCGCTCGATTACATCGGCGTCATGGGTGTGGAACTGTTTGTGACCAACAGCGGCCTAATCGTTAACGAGATTGCCCCCCGTGTTCATAATTCCGGCCACTGGACCCAGAACGCCTGTGTTATCGATCAGTTCGAACAACACATCCGTGC
>DFBD01000074.1:2286-3437 GCA_002367255.1 Rhodobacterales bacterium UBA3089
GGCGCGTTGCACCTTTATGGCAAAGCCGATGTGAAGCCGGGCCGCAAGATGGGACACATCAACCGGATTTCCCCAAAAGAGTAACCCACAACGAAAAACGCTCCGGCCATAAACCGGAGCGCCTAACTAACAATTCTTCAGTATCAGTCGGAATATCCCTGACGCTCGGCATTTGCCTTGGCGTCGGATTTCTTCTTGTACCCTTCAGAGGCCGCACCAACGATCTGGCCGTTGCTTGCCTTGCGACGCCAGCGATGCTCGCCCGCTTTGTCCTCATAGAATTCCCATTTGTCGCTGTCCTTCGGACCACGGTTCATGTTCGCTTCGCAATCGGACTTTTTCACGTATCCTTCACAAGCCACGCCAACGATCTGGCCATTGCTTGCCTTACGGCGCCAGCGATACTCGCCGCGCTTGTCCTGATACACTTCAAATTTGTCGTTCTCACCAGCCATATTTAATTCTCCATTATTAATTCTTGCCGAAAATATTGTTGCACAGATAGCTTGCGCGGAAAACTTCGGTGATGCAAGTATTCCTACAAATTTGAACAAAATTGTAGGAATACATCTTCTCAAGCGACCTCGTGGGTTTGGTTATTTCAGGTTTGCCTGCTTGGAGCCCAAGTTGACTTATTTGCATTTCCACTGGTATGAAAGCTGCATCGCAACATGGATTTTTGGAAATACTTACCTTGATCGCATTTCGTTACATAATGATTTTCATTTTGCCAGTCATCTTAGCTGTGGCCCTCCATTATGGGACCGTTTCGTTTCAAATTGACGCACATCAAAATGCAACCAATTTGATGAACGCACTTTTGTCTACCGATCCAGATACGAGAGCTCTGGCCAACAAGCGCCTTCTGGATGGTGAAGCTGGCAGCTATTCCTGGCTTAACAAACTTTTCGGTGCATCAATTATCCTTGGAGCGGCGACATTAGCGATGCTGATCCCAGTTGACGCTTCGCCAAATAGGGCCGCTAACCTGATATCAACAATGGCAGTCGGTTTTTGTTTTGCAAAGGTGGTGGTCGGCTTTCTATTTATTGGCTGGGGTAAGTTTGGCGCATTGTTGGCGATCGGTGTAGTCTGCGCCCTTGTCGTCGTAAGTATACGGTCTGCGTTGATCCAGTAAAGTTCTCTGTACT
>DFBD01000010.1:0-5310 GCA_002367255.1 Rhodobacterales bacterium UBA3089
ACCGCGATACAATCGGTAATCCACACCCTCCAGACTGATCTCTTTCCCATCTGCCCAGACCTTGCCAATCCGCGTAATCTCGCCCTCGCAAAGCGCAATCGCCAAACTGATCGAATAACTATATTCGTTAACAACAGGCGACGACGAACCCTTCCCGCCCCCCGAACTATCCACATTTTCTGTAAACTTCGTTGACCAGATAACCTGCCCCGATGTCCGCATAGCCCCGAAAACACGCGGAATTTTGGCCCCCTCGCGCGCGCCAAGCACACGAAAGTTTTCGACCCGTCCACGTTCAACAGGTGCCGAGCCTCCCATTAGTCGTCCATCCAGTAGACGCCCTGCTGTCGCCCCCAAAGCCCGCCCAATCACCATTGACGAAAGCCCGAACGCCGCCCCGCCAACCGACGCGCCAATCGCGCCGCCGACGGCAGATAATACCATTGTCGCCATTAATTGCTCCTGTCAGGAAATCTAAAAACGCCCGCTATACGGCGTTCCCAAGCAGCCGAGAGCGGCGTTTCCACCACTCCACGCCCCGAATATGCATGAATGATTTTGCCACGCCCCGAGACAACGGCCAAATGCTTCGCCACGACCCGCAACCGGAACACCAAAACGTCTCCAATTGCCGCCTCAGGCACATGCGTGAAATACCGCCCCATAGCTTCCAACAACCGCTCATCCTTGCTCGTCTCCGACCAATCCGGCGTATAAGCGGGCACGACCGCAGGTTCCGCACCACAAATTTCACGCCAGATACCACGCACCAGCCCAAGACAATCCGTCCCGGCGCCTTCACAACTCGCCTGATGCTGATAAGGCGTTCCAACCCAACGCCGCGCCACCGCTACCACATCATTTCGCATTCAAACTACCACCGTCATGTGTCTCGCCACTGGCCGGATATGCCATTACCCAATCCTCGCCAGGGATATGTGGAAAACCACGGTAATTCAGAAAGTTACCGAACTTTATGCGGCACGTCTCCGCTTGCTTGTCACACCCCGCAATCACCTGCGCAGTGTCCCCCACAGCAACTTCGACCTCTTCCCAAACCTCCAACGTCCCCCCCGTATCAGCCTTCACCAAAGACACCGCACCAGATGCCCAGCGTATCACCCCGTTCGTAAACCACCCGTCCTGAAACCCGCTCAACCCGTCAAACGAAAACGCACGTTTTCCTGTAACCGCATGCACAGTAACATCAGCCGAAAACGTCGGATCATCCGCATCAATTCCACACTTGGCATCACCAAGAACACGGTCACACTCGCGCAAATACATCCGCCCCAACGGCTGGTTCAGCACTTCAGTAATCCCGCGCAACTCTGCCTCAAAGGCACCTGTCCCACGTCGGATTTGCCCCAAAAACCCGCGAAACAACAGCACCTTCAACTCCGGCGAGGACCAATCCACCAGCCATTGCCAGACCTCGGCTCCATCATAGCGTCCTGCCAGAATATCGCCCTCAGTCAGCCCCGCATCACTCAACGCTCCAACCGCCTGCCCGTTATCCACGCTCAACCCGGTCGAGGCCTCCAGCACCGACGTATCCAGCCCGCTTCCGGCCTTGAAAGTGTCGCCATCAACCGTCAAATCCCGATCATGATCCGTAAATCCGAACCGTACCCCGTCGCGCCGCACAACCAACCAGCACCGACACATCGTCGTCGCTCCACTATCCAGCCGCGCCTGCAACGCACCACTAACGCCCCGCATCAAACCCGCACCTCGACCACCGGCACCGAGGGAATCTCCCCTGCTGAAAATCCACCGACGGAGCTCTCTATCCGGTCCGTGTCGAACCGAACCGGCACATCAAACTCGAATCCAGCCGTCACCAACGCGCCATCCGCTGGTGGCTCGGTAAACGTCAGATCGCCTGTTTCAAAATCAACAGCATAATCCACACCAAGGACCTGCAAATCACCGGAAATCGCCACTTTCACGAAATTCAATACAGGCTTGGTAATCTCCCGAACCTGCACTGCCTCGCCGGAATGATAACTTTTAACTAATTGATAAACCGAAGAAACATCGTCTCCGACTCCGATAACTTGATCCGTCGCCTCGATATCTTCAGAGGGCAAACACGACTTGAAGTCCGCCCAATCCTTCCAGCGAAACCCGAACAACTGCCCCGAGCGTGCCTCGAAAAACCCGATCAAAACTGACAGATCATCCAGTGATCGCATCCCGAATCCCGCATCATATCGACGCCGAGATTGCGCCCAAGGGCTATTTCGTTCTTCAAACCCGTTCGTCAGCGAAACAATCTCCGTCCGCCGTTCCGGCCCACCAATTGACCCAAAAGACAGGTCCGTTGGAAACCGTATTTCATGAAAGTTCATGCTGCTCTCCTTGTCTTATAAGTTTCGCTGTCCGCGTTGAATTGCCCGCGAAATTCCAGCCGAAATCTGTGTCTTAGACCGCTGAAAACCCGCCACATCCGGCGACGAGATATTCATCGTCACGTTCACCACAGAGCTCCCGCCACCACGAACCCCCAGCTTCCCGTCTGCGCCACGCGCTAGCGGCATAATCGCCTCCGGCCCAGCCTCTCCCATAAGTCCGACACCACCGCGCATCGGAAAATGCGTTGGCCCATCGACCACGCCACCCTGCGCAAACGCCGCCACACGGCCACCGCTAAATGCACCACCATTCTCAAACGGCACCGCGCTGGAAATCAGCCCGCCAATCGCCCCGCCAAGTGCATCCGTAACTGGCGAGATCGCCCGATTGAACGCCGCATCCGCCATGCTCCGCGCCAGCCCGGACAACACATCGGACAACCGATCCCCATCAATCACCAGATCCCCGATCGCCGATTTTAAACCCGAGCTTAAGTTCCGGCTAAGTGCGCGCGCCTCCGCTCCAGCACCCGCCACAGAAAACTTCATCCCCTCCAGCTCTTGCTGAAAAGCCAACGTCGCGGTTTGTGTACCAACCAGCGATCCCTCTAGATCATCCAGCAGCCCGTCCAAGTTTTCCAAATCCGTTTCAACAGCCATATTTACTCCTTAATTCCATCAGGAAACGACGCCGCCAAATCGGAAAACCCGACCCGCGACAGCGACGCCACCTCGCCGTCTACCCCGGCCATCAGCATCAATTCCGCAGGTGTAAGCGCCCAAAAGCGATCCGGGGACAGCCGTAAATTAACCAACCCCAGCCGCATCAAAGCCGCCCAGTTGACCTTGCTCACTCGAGTACCGCGAACGTCACCGCCAACAGTTTTGCCGCTGCTTGCGCCGCCACAATCGGCCCCCCGTCAACATCCAGTTCAACCTCGCACCCTCCGCCACGCAACCCGGCCTTCAAAAGCAGAACCAAATCTCGCGCCGAAAACCCACCGGTTTCAAAGCGTTGCACCATGTCCATCAAACTGTCGGCTTCCATCTCGGCTTCCAATTCGGCCAATACACCCAGCGTCAGGCGCATCACATGCACCTGACCACCGACCACCAGCTCCGCCTCACCGCGGTACGGATTCACCATCAAATCGCCGTAAAGTTCAGCGCTCCGGCCGAGGCCATAGACAACTCGTAGGCCGCCTCACCGTCATGCTGGCCAGAATACTCCACCGCCGTCAGCTGGAACGGCCCCTCGACCACGCCGAAATCGGGAATGATCACCTGAAACGGCAAAATCTCGCCATCAAAGAATATCTGTCGCGCCCGCTCATCGGTGTTTTCATCCCTAAAAACCCCGGACCCGCTGATAGCGGCAGATCGCACACCAGCCCCGCCCAGCAACTCTCGCCAACCACCCGCGCTGCCTAAATTCGTCACATCTACCGTATCGGCATTGAACGAAATACGGCTAGCCCGCAGGCCCGCAACCGTTTCAAACGTACCCGAGCCATCCATGTCGATCTTAATCAAAAGATCCTTGCCTTTTTGCGCTACCATTTTGAATTCCTTTAATTAAATATCTTCAACGACGGCCCGAAACCGCATTTCAATTCGCCGCAACTCTGGCGCAATTCCACGCTTTGCCTTGGCCTTCAAAAACCGCAGTGACACCAAATGTCCGCCAGTTAACGCCAAACTCGCGTCAACCAGCACATCAGAAATCGCCGCCGCAACCACCTTCGCCGCCGAAAATCCATTCGCGGTCGAATGCACCACAACGTCAAAATCATGCACCCCACCGCTGGAAGTGACGGACCCAAACGGCTTCACCATCTCCTCGCCCAACGTCACATGTTCTCCCAAAGGCAATGCCCCACCCGAAGGCAACGGCGCGTCGTAGATCTCCGCGCCGACCAACGCGACCAGCGCCGCATCGCCGGTCAAAGCCCCGTAAATCGCGCCCTGAAGTTCACCGGATAAAGCCAAACTCATCCCTTGCCCTCCTCTGCCCAGCATTCCAGCCAACGCCCCGCCGGATCAAACTCCGCAACCGCCAAGATCGAAAACACCCGATCTCCCTCGCGAAACCGCTGATCCGGCCGTGGCCTGGACGCCGTACCCACCGGCGCGCCACGCACGATAATCCGATACCGAACGCGCGAAATATCCCGTGCGCTCACCAAAGCCTCACGGCCAGATCGCGCATCAACATCCGCCCAAACGACGCCCAAAACCTGCCAACCAACGGTGAAACCACCCTTGCCATCCGGTGTATTCGCACGTTCCTCCAACACCAGCTTTCGCGATAAATTTACCTTCAACGCGCACCCCCGATCCGAATGGGCCGGTATGCCTCGATCAACGCGCTGACACCAAACGGCATCCCGTTAACGCGCCCCTCGCCTGCTCGATTTTCGTAAAAACTCGCAGCTTGCAGCAGTACCGTCTGCCTCAGATCCGCAGGCACCGCGGCCCAATCGCCAAAGCCAGCATCAAACGTCAGAACCACGCGCCCGCCATCCTGAATGCTCGGTAAAACCCCGACAATTTTCGGCCTCTGGCTGTCGCGCTCCAGCACATAGCCCGCCGCATCCACGACGGTCTCCAGACCATCACGATCCACTAAAGTCACCGCGCTCACGACCACAACCGGCGCAATTGGCAACACCTGTTCGCCATCCACACCCCAGCGCGTCAGCTCCCAACTAAAGCTCCGCGTCATCAGCGCCTTACCGATCCGCACCTCGATCGCCGCCATGGCAGATCGCAAGCACACCTCTAAAACCGCATCCTGCGCCCCGTCATCAGTAAACCCGGTTCCCAATTTCAAGTGGTCCGCAAAACCACGTATCGGTAGATCCGCCGCCGCAACAGCCGTCAATTCTTCTAACATCATGGCAAATTCCTCTCAGCCACCCGAAACATTAATGTACGCTCCAACTCGCGCCCT
>DFBD01000010.1:5375-5767 GCA_002367255.1 Rhodobacterales bacterium UBA3089
CGCCCTCGAACGTCGCCTTAGAATTCGTGGCCCCGCATTCCTGCAACACGACCCTCAACTCACCGGCAACATCGTCGACCGGACGTACGGTCCAACCCAGGTCATCCTTAACCTTTTCATTTCGCTGTAAATATCCGGCACGCCAGTCCATCGACAGCTCCAATTCCGAGTTCGGGTCTTTCAGGAAATATCCACTCATTCGCGGCCTCACATTAGGGAAAATTCAGACACACCCCTGCATCGCCCATGCGGAGAGAGCAGCAAAAGCCAGAGGATACAGGGGTGCTAAAACCCGCCCCTAAAGGCGGGTATTCAAGCTAACTTACGTAAGCGAGAATTTCAGAAGTTTGATCGCGGCGAAGTCACTAACATCGCCACCAATACGTTTGGTC
>DFBD01000010.1:5903-9671 GCA_002367255.1 Rhodobacterales bacterium UBA3089
AAACCATCAGACCAAAGGAAACGGCCATCCGCGTCCTTCATCTTGCGAACCGCACCCGCCGTCTTGGAATTCATCACAAACGCCGCATTCGCACGGTAACGCGCACCCAGCGAGTAGACCAAATCAACAATCGCATCCGCCGGATCTATTCCGTCGAAATCACCCGCTGCACCCGTGGCTACATAGCCCAGGTCACCCCAGGTCCAGCTTGCGTTATCAACCGCCGTATACGTTAGGAAACCTTTTGGCTTATCAATGCCGTCGCCACTGATAAATGCCACGCCCTCGGCACGGCTGAACTTGTCAGCAATGCGCGTGGCCAACCAGCCTTCAACGTCAAACGCCGTGTCATCCAGCAAGCGTTGCGATGCTTTAGGAAGTGCTGACAACTCATGCAAAGGAATAGAAATTCGCTCCACCTGCGGCGTACCGGTTTCAGCAGCAGCACCCGTTTCAGACGCCCAGCCAGCTCCGATATCCGTATGGTCAACCAGCACATCATAAGCCGTTGATTCCACCTGAACCACATTCGCGATTGATCGAATGGACGATGCCCCACGCAGCACACCCGTGATCTGGTCGGCCGTCTGCGGGTCAACCAGATAACCGCCATCGGCAGAAACGGCAGTAGACAGCGATTTCTCTTCAGCAGGAAGCCCACGCAACGCATCATCATCACCGCTGCGAAGGTAAGCCGAAAACGCCTTCTTGTGCGGAATGCCTACTTCAGTAGTTGTGGAAAGTGCCGGGCGCGAATTGGAAAGTGATTTAGCATTAAACATATTCAAACGTTCTTCCTGTTCTGTAAACTTTGATTTAATTTCATTTTTGAACCCGCTGAATTCATTCAAGAATTCATTCATCGCGGCCTTAACCTCGACAGCATGGGACCCTCCCGTAGCAGCACCGCCACGGGACTTCATTTCTTTGTCACGCATTAATATTTCCTTTGGTAAATACGTTCAGGCCAGCAAATCGCGGGCCTGTCGAAAGGTTTCAGCCAGACTTTGCGCCAGCGCCGCCTCATCATCCGCAGGCGCCACACGCGCCTCCGGAAGCATCGGGAAGGTGACCATCGACACCTCCCAAAGTTCAATTTCGTGTAACAACCGCCCCTTCGCAGATTTCTCTGCACGAACAGTATGATAGCCGATAGACAACCCGTCAATTGCCCCCGCCTGAAGTAAGGCCAAAGCCTCGCGACCGGCCTGCACTTCAGGCAATAAGCGTCCTTTGACAAACAAGCCTTTGTCGTCCTCGCGGATTTCATCCCAAACGCCAATCGGTTGCATAGGATCATGCTGCCAAAGCATTTTCACCTTGCCGCCAGCCTTGGAAAGGCGCGTCAACGAGGCAGCATATGCCCCCTTCTGCACAACATCCCCGCCTTTATCTTCAGCATTAAACAAAGACGCGTACCCAGAAATTTCAGTGCTATCATCAAGCCCAAGTTCGGCATCAAAACGACAAAACTTCGTTTCAAGTGAACTCGAATTACTATCATAAATCATGTATTTTCCTTATAATTCCGGCGATAAAATTGCATAAATTCAATTATTAGTGATTATGCTCGCGTAACCAGTCCATAAACCACATCCGCAGAAAACATCCCCGCAGCCCCATAAACCGCCAGCCAAAGCCGTCGCTCCAGCCGCTCAAGCATACCCTCGATCGCCTGCAATCGCCGCTCCAACCCGTGCCAGCGTTCATCGAAAACCCGCTCGTGCGCCTCAATCCGCGCGCTCGCCGCATCGAATGGTTCATAGAGGTATTTTGACCCCCCGCCACGCCGGCTCATTCATCTTCCGCCAGCTTAGGCAACCCCAGCATCTGGCGTTTTTCCGCGGACGTTAAAAACTCCGCTCCCGAAACCCGCCGCCACTGCGCCTCACGTTCCGCCGCTAACGCGGGAATACCGTCAAGGTCAGCTTTCAAGAACAATCCGTCACCAAACAGCGGCCCCAACCAACCGGTCACGGCCTCCATGGTTTTGGCCACCAAGGGCAAAACCGTCAAACGATAGAAAGCCCGATTGGCCTCCTGATAATTCGCATAGGAATTATCCCCCGGAAAACCCAGCAACATGGGCGGCACGCCAAAGGCCAAAGCAACCTCGCGCGCAGCACTTTCTTTGGTCTTTTGAAACTCCATGTCAGACGGTGAAAACCCCATCGGCTTCCAATCCAGTCCCCCCTCAAGCAGCATCGGACGCCCTGCATTCTGCGCGCCCTGATGGTGGCTCTCCAACTCATCCACCAAACGGTTATACTGATCCGAGGCCAACGCCCCCATCCCGTCTGCCCCCTTGTAGACAATCGCCCCCGAAGGCCGCGCCGCGTTATCTAACAACGCCTTCGACCACTTCGACGCCGAATTATGTACATCCAACGCCGACGCAGCCGCCTGCATCGGCGACAAACCGTAATGATCGTCCTGCGGATGAAACGCCTTGACATGCAATATCGGCGCAAATTCCCGCCGCATATCAAACGAATGTTTGCGCGAACCAACCTTGTATTCATACGCCACAGGCCAGCCATCCGCACCCGGCACAACCGACATCCGGTCAGATCGCAATACATGCAATTCGCCCGGTAAGCCTTCACCAGCCGCCTCCAGATACCCGTCACCTGACAGCAGTAACTGTCCGTAAAACGCCTCGAACAATGCCGCCGCGCCTTGTTCTTGATTGGGCTGGGCCATCAGCGCCAACAGCGGGTGTACCTCGTATCGGCGGTCCACATCCTGCAACAACACAGGCACCGCCGCCGCAGCTTCGGCAATCATCTTCACACAGCGAAACCCCACCGGATTTCCAGTGAAACCCGTGCGCGTTAAACTAACCGTATCCCGCGCCGACCATGCCGCACGCCCTGAGCCGTGAAACGCAATCACAGGTGCCGCCGCCGAAGCTTTTTCCTCGACACCACCCATCGACTTAAAAAGTTGTAAAACCATTACCCTACGCTCCTAATATTATAGCCCACGCACACGCGGCCGCTGAAAATACAGCGCCGGTGCAATCATCAAATCCGTAATAGCCCACACCAGTGCATCTAGGCGGTCAGGGCTACTCTTGCCTGTGAAGCCGGACACCGTCATCGCGCACATCTGGTCCTCCAATTCGGCAAAACCACCGCAATGGAACACCCGCCCCTGTTCGTACAAAGCCGCCACCGGCTCCGCCCGCGCAGCCTTCCCGCGCGATGCGCGAACGGCGCGATATGACACCAGCGGGTCAATCGAACGAACCAGCGTCTCCACCAGCTCGCCACCCTGATTAACCTCGGCGACCAGCCGATCCGCACCGTATTCCCGCGCCTTGGCCACCGCGCGCTCCGCCCAAACCTGCGGCGATCCGGCCACAGATGCATCCTCCAAAACATACGCCCGCCAACCCTGCGGCGGCCCCTGCATTGAAACGCCTGCCACAATAATCCCGCATTCATCCGCCTTAGGTCCTCCCGTCACCGGCGGGTCCACCGCCACGACGATCCGGTCCAACTCCGGAACGTCGGCACGGCAACCATCCAGTGAAGCAAACGACCAGAACGCCCCCTCCACATCCGTCAAAACCTCGCCCTGCAACTCCTGCCGCCCTAACCGGGAACCGGCATATTTCGCGCTCACATACTCCAAAAAACTATCCGCCAAATTCGCCGCATTCGCTTCCGTGGGCGCAGACGTGCGAACCGTGCGAGCATCCTCCAACAAATCGGCCAGCAACCGCGATGGTCGCGGCGTTGTCGTCACCACCTGCTGCGGATG
>DFBD01000010.1:9696-13079 GCA_002367255.1 Rhodobacterales bacterium UBA3089
TGCAACATGTCCCACGCATCCTGCCCCTGCTTCCACTTCGCCAACTCGTCACACCACGCCGCATCAAACTGCGGCCCGCGCAGGCTCTCGGGGTTCGATGCCGAATAAATCTCGGCCACCGCCCCGTTTGGCCAAACCAGCCGCTTGCGTGTTGCCTCCCAAACTGGCCGACGATCCGGGGGCGAGCACGCCAAAATTCCGGAATCCCCGAAAACCATCACCTCCCGCGCCTGCTCAATCGTCTCGCCGATCAACGCCACACGTCGACATTCCCCGACATCCCAAGGCATCGCGCCTTCAACTTTGGATCTAACCCATTCAGCCCCCGCACGGGTTTTACCCGCACCGCGACCGCCCAGAATAACCCACGTTGTCCAGTCACCTTCAGGGGCAAGTTGATGCCCCTGAAGCGCCCAGATATCAAACAACCACGGCAAACTCAGCACCGCGTTCGGGCTTAACCCATCAAGCAGCCCCTCCACTTCGTCGGGCCCCAGCGAGCTTAACAAGTCGCCCAATGACCTCCCGTCGCGCAGCTTCAAGGTCGAGAGGGCACGCCCCCTCCCCGCCGCTACGCTTTTCGTAACTTCGTTTTGCAAGATCCGCCTCGATTGTAGTTACCGCCCGCAAAGACTTCTGAAATTCCGTGAGAGAGGTGTTAACCTCCTTCACCGTCACATCACCGTCCACCTGCAGCCGTTGAACAGTTGCCTCTAAAGCAACCCTCAAAGATGCATATTGCGCTCGCGCAGATTTCAACATCTGCGCGTCCGCTTCCCGATCCTCGGGAGTTTCATTTTTCATATATGTAAGCTTTCACTGCTCCGCATGAGCAGAAACAGAAAAACGGCCCCGATCTTTCGACCGTGCCGCTTGCCCACTTCTTCCAGCTTGCCTAAAGGTATACCCTAGAGCGTTCGCAATGTCAACAACTAAACCTAAGGTTGTGCGTAATTAATTCGAAGAACGCTCACGCTCAATCTTCCGCCAAGCGGCAACATTCTTGTTATGCTGTTGTAAACTATCAGCAAATGCGTGCCCACCGGACCCATCCAACACGAAATAATAATACTTCGAAACCTCGGGATTAGCCGTAGCCAATATCGCATCCCGTCCCGGATTCGAAATCGGCGTCGGCGTCAAACCCGCAATCTGATACGTATTATAGGCCGTTTCCTTCGCCAATTCCGACTCGCGCAGCCCGCGCCGGATACGTTCCTCGCCATCCGTCAGCCCATATCGCAACGTCGCATCGGCCTGAAGCCGCATATTCGCCGCCAGCCGATTATAAAAAACCGAGGCCACCAGCCCCCACTCGCCAGCCCCGCCAGCTTCGCTTTCGACAATCGAGGCCAAAATCAACAGCTCTTCCTTGCTCGCCAATGGCAGGTCATCCGCCCGCCCTTCCCAAGCCTCGTCCAAAATCGCGATCTGCGCCTCCAGCATCCGGTCCACAACCGATTGCCGCGTGTCGCCACGCTGGAAACTATAGGTATTGGGTGCCAGCATCCCCTCGGCAGGCAGGCTCTCGATCTCACCCGTTAAGTCTTCGTTAGCATTTATCCGCGCCACGATTTCCGTAAGATACATGCCTTCGGGAATGGTTACGAAATACTGAACGCTCTTGCCCTCGACCAGAATATCCAGAATTTCATCCATCGAACTACCTGCGGGCAGCACATATTCCCCGAACTTCAGCTTGTTGTCGCGCTCTGAATACCGCGCCCCGATCCGAAACAGCTGTTCATTCGATATTGCCTTGGCGGCCAGCAAATTCTCGGAAACCGCACCCAGCGTCGCACCGCGTGCTACCTCGAAAACCAGATCCTCGGCCAAAGGCCCCTCGTCACGAAATTGCCCCTGCGCCCAGGCAACAAAGCCGCCCAGCGCCACAATCAGCAAAATCAGGAACGTAAAGGCGTTCGCAGCGATACTACGACCCATTTATCGCACTTTCCCCATAACAAGAGAGGCATTCGTGCCACCAAACCCGAAGGAATTAGATAACGCCACGTTAATCTCCCGCTTGACCGCCTTGTTTGGTGCCAAATCCAGTTCGGTATCCACCACCGGATTATCCAGATTAATAGTCGGCGGCGCAATTTGGTCCCGTATTGCAAGAATACAGAAAATCGCCTCGACAGCACCCGCTGCACCCAGCAAATGCCCGATCGCAGACTTCGTAGAAGACATCGTAGCCCCCTTCGCCGCATCGCCCATCAATCGCCCAACAGCGCCCAACTCGATCGTGTCCGCCATCGTCGAAGTCCCGTGTGCATTGATATAATCAATCGCCGAAGGCTCCACCCCGGCACGTTTCAACGCCGCCTTCATAGAACGATACCCACCATTGCCATCCGGTGCAGGTGCGGTAATATGATACGCATCACCCGACAGGCCGTAACCCAAAATCTCGGCATAAATTTTCGCTCCGCGCGCCTTGGCATGCTCGTATTCCTCAAGCACCACAACACCCGCCCCCTCGCCCATAACGAAACCGTCACGGTCATCATCATATGGCCGCGAGGCCGCCTTCGGGTCGTGCGACCGTTTCGTTGAAAGCGCCTTACAGGCATTAAATCCGGCGATCCCCAGCTCGCAAATCGGTGCCTCGGCCCCGCCAGCAATCATCACATCCGCATCGTCCAGCATGATTAACCGCGCCGCATCGCCAATCGCATGCGCACCTGTCGAACAAGCCGTAACAACCGCATGATTTGGCCCCTTGAAGCCATACCGAATGGAAACCTGCCCCGAACAAAGGTTAATCAATGTCGACGGAATAAAGAAAGGCGAGACCCGACGCGGCCCCCGCTCCTTCAATAAAACCGCCGTATCCGCGATTGTAGAAAGCCCGCCGATACCGGACCCGATCATCACGCCTGTGCGAAACTGGCTTTCCTCGTCCTTGGGCATCCAGTCTGCATCTTTAATCGCCTGATCCGCCGCTGACATCGCGTACAGAATAAACGGGTCAACCTTGCGCGCCTCTTTCGGGGCCATCCAGTCATCAGGGTTGAACGTCCCGTCTGTGCCATCCCCCAAAGGAATTTCGCAAGCGTAATCAGTCCCCAGATGCGAGGCATCAAACTTGGCAATTGTTCCCGCACCGGACTGCCCATCCAGAATACGTTCCCAGGTTTCCTCAACCCCGCAAGCCAGCGGAGTGACCATACCAAGACCTGTAACAACTACGCGCCGCATTTTGACACCTCATTCAATAAAATCCGAAGTGCTTTTACCGCATATCCCATGATGGGGGCAAGTATCGATAAGTATGCCCGCCAATTTCGGCTTATTCAATCAAGTCCGTCAAACGCAGGTGCATAAGAAACCGCCCCGGACGTCACCGGCAACCCGTCATCCTGCAACGCCAATGCCAT
>DFBD01000010.1:13095-16287 GCA_002367255.1 Rhodobacterales bacterium UBA3089
TTCAAATCGAATCTCCATTCCTAAACATATCACCCTATGTCTGATCTAGAAAAGTTAAGAATTCCTTGCCAAAAACCCGCACTTTCCTTCAGCATTCCTTAACTCTTTTCCATGACAAATGGGGATGTAAACAGAAAGCGCCCACTATGTCTCTTGCCCTTGTTGCCCACGAAACGCCCCAGCAGGTAGCGCCTGTCGATACCCCGATCAGCAAGCAGCACAAAGCCGCGATCCTGCTAAGCGTGTTAATCAAGGCCGGTGCCACGCCAAACCTTGATGATATCGCAACAGGCCCTCTGAAAGGTATCGTTGATATCATGGCGTCTTTTGGCGAGGTTGATCGTCGTACGGTCGACCTTGTCATCCTCGAATTCCTGTCCGAGCTTCAGGATTTCGGTCTTTCCATGCGTGGGGATCTGGAAGACACGCTGGCCTCCCTGAAAGGGCATGTCAGCGACAACGCCTTGGAAAAAATCCGCAAGGCTTACGTGCGCTCCCCTTCGGTCGATGTCTGGGTGCGGGTCGCCTCGGCCGAGGCTACGCAACTGCAAAACTGCCTTGATGACGAACATCTGCAAGTTGCGGCCACCGTTCTGTCCAAAATCCCCTCGACCCTCGCAGCCCAAGTCCTTGGCGGGATGGAGCCCGCCCGCGCCCGTGAAACCATGCTGGCAATTATTAACAGCCGAAGTATATCGCCTGATATCATTGCGTTAATTGGACAAAGCATCAGCGAGACTATGTTTAACGAAGATGGCCCCTCGGTCTTCGCCAAAACCCCGGTGGAACGCGCGGGTGACATTATGAATTTCGCCCAAAGCGATATTCGCGATCGTCTGATGGAGGATTTCGGGCAAAACGACCCCGATACCGCAGAAAAAATCCGTAAGGTTATGTTCACTTTTGCCGACATCCCTGCTCGCGTGCAGCCACGTGACGTATCAGCCATCACGCGCACCGTCGATCCGGAAATCCTGTTACGCGCCATGAAAACTGCGCCGAGCGAAGCCGAATTCCTGCTTTCCGGTCTTTCCACGCGCATTGCCGATCAACTCCGCGAAGAACTGGCCGAAATGGACGACGTCAAGAAAAAAGACGCCGAAGCCGCGATGAACGAGCTGATCGTCGGCATTCGCCAGCTGGAATCCAGCGGTGAAATCACTCTGATTACTGAAGAGGAACCTGACTAAACGTGGCTGGATTAGTGTCTGGAGCGGGTGATGGGAATCGAACCCACGTATTCAGCTTGGAAGGCTGCTGCTCTACCATTGAGCTACACCCGCTTCGGTGGCCCTTATATGGCCGAGTCGGGCAGGAGTTCAAGGCCCCTGTAACGCCCTTAAATCATTTGTTGCCCCGAAGGGACTTTTGCACACCGTCCGAGACTGCTAAAAGGCCTCAATAAAAGTTCGGAGACACACATGAACATCGCAACCGTCATCCTCGCCGCAGGGCAAGGCAGCCGCATGAAATCAGACCTTCCAAAGGTTCTGCACAAAATCGCAGGTGCCCCGATGTTGTGGCACACCATGCAATGCGCCGCGCAGATCGAGGCGGAAAAAACCATCGTAGTTGTCGGGCATGGCGGAGAGGCGACCTCGGATGCCGCGCTTGAATATAGCGCGGACGCAAAAATCGTTTGGCAGGTGGAACAGAACGGTACGGGCCACGCGGTACAGCAGGCCAAGAACGATCTGGAAGGTTTTGAGGGTGACGTGGTCGTTCTTTATGGCGACACGCCATTCGTGAAACCGGAAACTTTGCAGAAAATGTTGGCAGCCCGCGACCGCAATTCGCTCGTCGTTCTGGGGTTCGAAGCGGCGAATCCCGGGGGCTACGGGCGTTTGCAAATGAATGGTGACAGTCTGGAAGCGATCCTAGAGGCCAAGGATTGCACACCGGAACAACTGCGAATCACATTTTGCAATTCCGGCGTCATTTGCGCCCCGGCATCTCTATTGTTTTCGCTACTGGAAGATGTCGGAAACGACAATGCCAATGGCGAGGTTTATTTAACGGATATCATCGCCATCGCCCGTGCGCGCGACCTACCATGTACGGCGATCACCTGTTCCGAGGCCGAGACATTGGGCGTTAACTCGCGCCAAAATCTGGCGCAAGCCGAGGCGGTTTTCCAGCAAAACGCTCGCACAGCCGCCATGGAAAACGGTGTGACCCTTACCGCACCGGACACCGTGCATTTTGCCTTCGACACCCATATCGGCCGCGACACCATTATCGAGCCAAACGTGTTTTTCGGCCTTGAGGTAACCATTGAAAGCGGTGCAACCATCCGCGCCTTCAGCCACCTTGAGGGTTGCCATGTTGCGCGCAACTGCGTGGTCGGCCCATATGCCCGCCTGCGCCCGGGTGCAGAACTGGATCTAGGGGCCAAGGTCGGTAATTTCGTCGAGATCAAAGCCGCGCAGATCGAGGCAGGCGCCAAGGTCAATCACCTGTCCTACGTTGGCGATGCGCGGGTTGGCGAAGGTTCAAACATCGGAGCGGGTACGATTTTTTGCAATTACGACGGCGTTAACAAGCACCATACGGAAATCGGGAAACGGGTATTCATTGGTTCGAATTCCGCGCTGGTGGCCCCTGTCAGCATTGCGGATGACGGGTTTGTGGCCACGGGTTCGGTGGTCACGGCAGACGTACCCGAGGGCGCACTGGCAATTGCACGCGCGCGGCTGGTTATCAAACCCGGACTCGGGAAACGCATGATGGATCGGCTCAAAGCCGCCAAGGCAGCAAAGAAGTGACGCCGCTGGAAGAGATGGAAGCCCTTGCCAACCCTGAAAAAGCGGCGGAAATGGCGAAGTATCATAAGGTCGAACGCCCATATTTGGGTGTCGCGAATCCTGATATTTACGATCTATGTAAAAAATGGCGGGCGGATACGGACCTTGATGGGCGGCTGGAAATTGCCGGTACCTTGTGGGACAGCAATGTTCACGAGGCCCGCATCGCTGCCACCAAACTTCTAACGCAGGCCCGCATTCGCCCTGACAATGCGGTTTGGGCTGAAATAACGCGCTGGGTCGAAGGTTTCGATGCTTGGGCGATTGCCGATCATGCGTGTTCGGCGGGGGCTCGCCGGTTGATTGCAGATCCGACGCGGCTTGATGAGGTTGAGGCTTGGACGAAACATGAAAACATGTGGGTACGCCGCGCCGCGATGGTCATGAC
>DFBD01000010.1:16386-22639 GCA_002367255.1 Rhodobacterales bacterium UBA3089
CTTCATAGCCGAGCATGGCGACAAGATGAAACCCTTTGCGCTGCGCGAATCCACCCGAAAGCTGGGGTAATCAGGGGTACACCACGTGCAAACCCTCAAGCGTTTCCGCATCAAGATACGGAAATTTCACACGTAACTTTTCGGCCAAATCCTTAGCCGAAATCGTTTCCCATCCAACACCGCCACGCCGTGCGGTTACGTTGCAGCCGTTCGCCGTCTGGACATACATCCCATTGGTTTTGTCGTTGATAACAGGCGCAAACCGGCCAACTTTTCTATGCCCGCCAAGGCAGTGAATAGTCACAGTTTCAGGGATAGACAGGACATTGCCCCGCTGAACAAGGGCCAGTCCAGCAGAACCACAATTGCGTGTATCCTCCCAAATTCGCAACGCCTCGTCCGAAAGCGCCACTTGATGCCCACGCGAAAACGTAATGATATTTCCTGCCTTTTCCGGCACCATATGCGCACGCAATCGCGCGATATAATCATTGGCAAGCGCGTCATCATCATCCAGACGAAAACTGGCGGTTATGGGGGCTAGCGGGTTCAGCATCTCAAATACAGAGCGTTTGAAAATCCGCTGAATATTGGCCAACGGGCGATATGCTCGCACATAAAAGTTGGGCAAATCTTGCACCAAACCCATCAGGCGATGTTGCGCCCAGTCCGGTAAATCCCGCGAGGTTATCAGCATTATGTTGAAATCCCGGTCAGTTTGGGCGGCCAGACTGGGCAGGCAAAGGTCCTCGAACAACTGAAAGCGACGTTGCAGGCGGGCGCGGTCAAATATCTGTGCCTTGCGTTCGCGATAATCCTGCCCGGACAGCGGTGGGAAAAAGTTCGATTCCCGCAGCACGATCGAAAACCGTATCATCCCGACAATCGCCGAGGGGTTCGTCGCCATCACCCGTGCTTGCCGGTTTGTCAGAAGCGTGGTCATTTACGAGGCTTCCTCGCCGCCTTTTTCAAACGCCAAAATACGATCCCCATCCACGGCTTTGGGCAAGTGATCCGGCCCTGCGAACTTTAGCGTGCCGTTGGGGCTTACGACTGCCAGAATCTCGACTTCGGGGCGGGTTTCCATGTATTGGTCAAGCGGGTATTCAACACTGATATTGGTCAGCTTGAACCCCCACCCGTCAGCGTGGTTTCTGGCAAAGTACTCAAACGGGTAGCCACGGGAAAGCGTTCGACCGCCGATAGTTACAGGCAGATCACCTTCGCGCAAGCTGCCTTCGTGCCGGTCGATCTGGAAGACGTTATTGCGCCCGAATTCAGGTGCTAAATCTGTGCAAAGCAGCGCGTTATAATCATCGTTGTCCGATACGGCCAACAGCGCACCGTATTGGTGTAGGTCGACGGAGTGTTCCGCTGCTTCGGACAGGATCTCGCCGTAGTACACCGGAATTCCCTGGTTGCGCGCATTGCGGAGTCGCCACCAGTTGCGTTCCGCGATCAGCACCGGAATTTCAGCGTCGCTAAGGGTTTTGCCCAAAGCGACGACCCAATCCGATGCCCCCGCCAGTAAAACACCGGGGGCCGAGGCCGATGTCAGGCCTAACATACGTGCGAAGGGTTTTATCGTGAAACCGTGCGCCACAACCGTGGCTGCGACCAGTAAGAACGCAAGCGGTGCCAGTAGCTGCCCGTCCTCTATACCGATGTCCACCAAGCGTGCCCCAAAAAGGCCCGAGACCGCCACGGCGACCACTCCGCGTGGGCCAATCCATGCGACGATCAGCTTTTCTTTGGGTGGTATACCTGTACCGATCAGCGAAAGAATTACGGCGGCGGGACGGGCTATAAACATGATTAACAACACGAAAACCAAGGCCCCTAGATCAAGTTGGGATAGCATCTCCCATTCCATGGAGGCCGCCAGCAGGATGAAAACACCGGAAACCAGCAAAACCGTGATATGCTCTTTAAAGCGTTTGAGCTCGCTCAGGGCTGGTAACCGGGCGTTGCCAACGACAAAGCCCATAACAGTCACGGCCAGCAATCCACTTTCGTGCAAAACGTGATCGCTAAGGGCGTAAACCGCCAAAATCAATGTGAACAGCACGGGGACTTTCATATATTCCGGCACCCAGCCGCGCGAAAAACTTTGCACTAGCGCCTTGCCTGCAAAGTATCCCATAGCGGTCGCCAGCAAAATGCCCAACACCATATGCCCGCCGATTTCCAGAATTTCGCCTTCGCCGTGCAGGACCATAACGCCCTCGAACGCCAATACGGCGGCCAATGCGCCGACAGGATCGTTTACGATTGCCTCCCAACGCAGAATTTCGGCTGGCCGTTTGGAGAGGCGGGCCTGGCGCAGTAATGGCGTAACCACAGTTGGCCCCGTAACGATCAGGATGCCACCAAATATAACCGAGGCCTCCCACCCCAAACCAGCACCGTACCGCGCCGCCAGGGTCGAGAATATCCACCCCAACGGCGCACCAAACAACACAAGGCGTTTCACAACTGGCTTAGAGTCGCGTAAAGTTTTGAATTTTAATGTAATTCCGCCTTCAAATAATATCAACGCAACGGCGATGGCGACTAATGGCCGGAATAAATCCCCGAAATCGGCCTCGGGGTTTACCCAGCCAGTGACTGGTCCCGCGAAAATACCCGCCGCCAGCATCAAAACAATTGCTGGCAATTGTAAGCGCCACGCCAGCCATTGCGCGCCGATACCAAGCGTGCCGATCAAAGCGATAAGTAAGGTGGTTTCCATGGCGTCCCAGTTTCAATTTTAGGTAACCTAACTCTGCTAAGTTATGATCGCAACGTTTCCCTCGCAACTTTTGGAAAACCCTTTCTGGGTCGCATTCAGCAGGTCATAGTTTATAGAAATCCAGGTCTCATTTGCTTTTATGCGCCTTCGCAGAATTCCACCTTTGTCCATATGTGCAAGATGGTGACAAAGAGTGGACGCGCATAAATGGGTTTTCTTTTGTAGCAGTCCGAAAGACAGGCCGGTTGCACCATGTTGGAGTAATAATTCGCAGATCATCAAGCGCCGTTTATGGCCTAAAGCGAAGAAAAAACTGGCTAAACTGGTTTGGCGTTGTGTTGGCTTCATAGTGGTGGTTCCTGTTTGGTTAAACTATTAAACCGGTTTAATGGAAGAGTACTAACAACAGATTACCTAGTGAAAACGTTGCAAGTATTCTCTTTCTGTCGAAAGACGAATATTACAACCGTTAAACTATTAAACCGGTTTAATGTTGTGGTGGCTGACGAACCCTGCCAATTAAAATTCACTTCCGCTCTTCAAGCTTATTATTAAGCTCTCGACGAAAGTTGCAGATAGGTAAGATCCCGCAAGCCACCATCCGTACCCAAATATATCATCGCATGGCGGTCAGAATCAGATCAACTAAAACTGGCCTGCATTTCGTCTCAAATACCAGACTGTGCTATAAAATTTTCAACGCGCATCTGCTATCTCCTTCATACACCGTTCACCTCATCACAACCCAAGAAATTACCCTTGTAACGCCGCGTATTGAGGTCTACTTCTAGTGTAGAAACAACAGGAACACCCATGTTACACATGCCAAAATTAGTCGACCCGTTCGCGCGGGAGGTAAATTACCTTAGGGTATCCGTAACCGACCGCTGCGATCTGCGCTGCTTCTACTGCATGTCCGAAAATATGACATTTTTACCGAAGAAAGAGCTGTTAAGCCTAAAGGAGCTAGACCGCCTCTGCACCACGTTCATCGATATGGGTGTCAGCAAACTGCGCATAACAGGCGGGGAGCCATTGGTTCGTCGTGGCATCATGACCTTCTTCGACGACATGTCCCGCCATCTGACTTCCGGCGCACTGAAAGAGTTGACGCTAACCACCAACGCCACACAATTGCAGAAGTTCGCCCAGCCGTTAAAGGACGCCGGAGTCGAACGGATCAACGTCTCGCTTGATACACTGGACGAGGAAAAGTTCGCCGCGATCACCCGCTGGGGCCGCTTCCGTCAGGTGATGGAGGGGATCGATGCCGCCGACAAGGCTGGCCTTGCAATCAAGATCAACGCCGTTGCCCTGAAAGGCACGAATGACGACGAAGTTCACAAAATGGTAGAATGGTGCGGGCAGCGCGGGTTTGACGTGACTTTCATCGAGGTAATGCCGATGGGTGACATGGGCGAATCGGACCGGCGCGATCAGTACTGGTCGTTGAAAGACGTTCGCGAAACACTAGCCGCTAACTGGACGCTAACCGACATTCCACTTAACACAGGTGGCCCTGCGAATTACGTTCGCGTTGAAGAAACCGGTGGCCGTATCGGATTTATCACGCCACTTACCCACAATTTCTGCGAAAGCTGTAATCGCGTAAGGCTTGATTGCCGTGGGCAGTTGCACATGTGTTTGGGGCAAGAGGATGATGCCAATATGCGCAAAGTTCTGCGCGATCATCCGGATGACAATCAACCGTTGCGCGATGCGATTAACATCGCGATTGCCCGTAAGCCCAAAGGCCACGATTTCGATTATTCCCGCCAGAAAATTCAGGGCGAGATGACGCGACATATGAGCCATACTGGCGGTTAAACCAACTTTTGCCACCCAAGACCGGCCTCGGTACTGCTGCGCGGATGATACTCTGCACCGATAAAGCCTTTGTATCCGATGGATTCGATATGTTTCAGAATGTGCCGGTAGTCCAACTCGCCTTCGTCTGGTTCTGCACGGCTAGGGACAGCGGCAATCTGGATGTGACCGATGACCGGCAGCGTGCTTTCCAAAAGGCGGGAAAGGTCGCCCTGCATGATTTGCAAATGGTAACAATCAAACATCAGTTTCAAATTGGGATCGTTAATTTCCACGATAAGTTTAGCCGCCTGATCTGCTGTTTGCAGGTAGTACCCGGGGGCATCAAAATGGTTCAACGGCTCGATCAGCAGCGTGATGCTGTGGCCCGCGACCCGCGCAAGTGCATAGCGCAGATTTGCGACGAAGGTCCGATGCGCGGCCTCGCCTGATGCAAAGCCTGCCATAACGTGAATGTTGCGCGCACCAATCGCCACAGCATAATCGAGCGCCTGATCTATAGCCGCCCGCGCTTGGGTTTCACAACCAACCAACGCTGACAGCCCGTTGCCCGCGCCGCGCACCGTGTTCAGGCCCAACATCGGCAGTCCGGTTTCATCGAGCGCAGCTTTCACCAACGCCGGATCGGTATCATATGGCCAGTGGCATTCCACCGCCTCGAACCCCGCTGCGGCTGCTGCACGGATGGCATCAGGCAATGACAATTCTGTCCACAAAAAACCGAGGTTGGCGGAAAAGCGGGTCATGCCTCCCACTCGATCTGCCAGAACATCAGGCGTTCCGGACCGTTTGTTTTTGGGTTCCCAAACCCTCGACCTCCAGCTCCATCACGTCGCCAGGCTGCAGGAAGCGTTGGGGTTTGCAGCCCATGCCGACGCCCTCGGGTGTACCGGTGGCGATGATGTCGCCGGGGCGTAGCTCCATGAATTGGGACATATGAGATATGATTTCAGCGACGCAGAACACCATATCGCTGGTCGACGAATCTTGCATCACATCGCCGTTCAGTCGCAGTGACAGCGACAGGTTCTGTGGGTCAGAAATTTCATCCGCCGTCACCAGATACGGACCAATGGGGCCAAAGCTGGGGGCGGATTTACCCTTGATCCACTGCCCGCCGCGTTCAATCTGAAAGGCGCGCTCGGACACGTCATTAATGGTGCAATACCCCGCCACATAGGACAGCGCGCTCTTTTCGGACACGTTGAAGGCCGTTTTGCCGATGACCACGCCCAGTTCCACTTCCCAGTCGGTTTTGGTGGCGTTGCGCGGGATCAGTACCGGATCAAACGGGCCGGAAAGCGCACTGGTGGCTTTGGAAAACAGGATGGGCTCCTTTGGAATATCCATGCCAGACTCGGCTGCGTGCTTGGCGTAATTCAGGCCGATGCAGTAGAAATTCGGGACCTCCGCCAAGCAAGAACCGATCCGTGGGTTGCCCTCAACCAGCGGCAACGCTTCGGGGTTTAATGCTTTAAGGCGGTCTATTTCGCTCAACGAGACGTTATTCCCCGCGATATCGGTTGTCGCCATCGACAGATCGCGGATATTGCCATCCACATCCAGACATCCGGGTTTTTCCTGACCTTTTGGTCCGTAACGTAGCAGTTTCATGGCTGTATCCTCTCAACTTGTTTAGCCAAGACTCGTCTAATACAGGGCAGCACGCAACAGATAATTGCGGGAAATACAGGC
>DFBD01000052.1 GCA_002367255.1 Rhodobacterales bacterium UBA3089
TCCTCGAACGGGAGGTGTTCAATCGGGGCGCCGGTGATGATCAAGCCGTCGAATTTTTCGTGTTTTACGTCCTGGAACGAGCGGTAGAACGATTCCATATGTTCAGGCGAGGTGTTCTTGGCCACGTGCTCCGTCATGCGGATCAGGGTCAGATCAATCTGCAACGGGGTGGCCCCGATGAGGCGGGCAAACTGGGTTTCGGTTTGCACTTTCTTCGGCATAAGATTCAGCAAGCCGATTTTCAGCGGGCGGATGTCCTGACGGTCAGCCGTTGTGTCGTCCATGATACTAACACCCTCGGATTTGAGGATGTTATGGGCGGGCAGGTTTGAATGAACGCGAATGGGCATCAGGTGTTCCGGTCTATGGCTGTGGCGATTAATGTTATGAAATCGGCGGCGTTGCGGATTTGGGCGACCTCGTCTGCCTCAACAGTTACGCCCCAGTTTTGGGCGATTGCGGCATAGAGGGGTAGGCGATGTTCCAATTGTTCGCGGTATCCCCAGAGGATGAAATCGTCCGGGTCAACTTCGGCTTCGGTTATTCCGCGCTCCGACAGGTATTGCGCCCATTTTGTGCGCAAGAAACCTTCGTCGTAATACATCGGTTTGGGGGCCGTCGCGAAACGGCGGACCAGTTCTTCGGTGTGGTTTCCGTTGCCGCGTATCCAGACGGGAAGAACGGCAGCTGACAGGGCGGTCAGAACCGGGTCTTGCGGATCATCGGGGGTGACGACTTCGCAGATTGAACCGGAGGTATCGCAGATGAAGTGGGCGCAGGTTTCTTGTGCTTTGCGCACGAACAGAGCGGTGTCTTTCAGAGAGGCGATTTCGGCCGCGCGATGTTGGCGCTGGCGGTTAATGTATTCCTCGAATGCAATGCCACCTTTGTCAGGATTGCCGGGTTTGCCGAGATAGCTGGACAATGACGAGAGGTCATCAAAGGTGACACTGGACGGAATGTAGTGCGTGCCAATCCGGTAATCGACGGAGTAGTGGAACCACTCCCCCCCGCTTTGCAGCATGTCAGACAGGTAGGTTTTACCAAGGCCGGACATGCCAAGCAGTGCTACATTTTTATGTGCGGCGGCGTTCCAGTCGTTGGAGGTTGGGTAGAGCATCGTATCGTCCTTGGTATATCGTTACCTTGGAATAGACGAGACGAAGTATTTCCACAACCATTTGAACTTTACACTTAGGCATTAATATCCAGCTTGCGGAGTGCATCGTCAATTTCTGTCTTCAACGTCAGGCGTTCTTCAGGGGACAGGAATGCGCCGAGTTCGATGGTGCGCTGGTTACCTTCCAACGTCAAATAGTGTTCGATGGGTTCGTCCTGCAACCTCACCTTCACCCAATATGGCTTGGCGTGCCAGCGATGGATTTTACCAGAGGGTTCGCGGCGTTCAACAGCGATGACATTGGGATAGATGCGTAATTCTTCGGTTAGGCGGCCATCGCGGTAGTTACGCATGAAGAAAAGGAACAACGTGGCCACTGGAATGATACCGAACAGCAGCATCCAGAGGTTGGAGGTAGCCATTACTAGCGGAGTTATTCCGATGCCTGCCCCAACAACTACCAAGATCATCGTATTGCGAAATCCGACGGCGTTCAGCGAGCGGTTGGGCCACAGGGTGATGTGGTAAACCGGCTCGTCGGTTCGCTCGAACGGGTCTGTATCAGAAGTCATGTGCTGCCTTACAAATGAAGAAGGCCGGAAATGCATCCGGCCTTCTTGATAATCTATATCGTTGCCGCTAGTGGCCCGACTTGTCCCACATATCCTGTGTAGGAAGCGTTTCGAACGTATGCTCTGGTGGTGGGTTTGGAAGTGTCCACTCCAATGTTTCAGAATGCTCGCCCCAGTATGCAGGCTCGGTTACTTTCTTGCCCCATTTCAGAGTGTAGAAAATGACACCGATGAAGAAGACGAACGAAGTGAAAGTGATGAATGCACCAATCGAGCTTACATAGTTCCACTGCGCAAACTGCTCGGGGTAATCAATGTAGCGACGTGGCATACCTTGACGGCCCAGGAAGTGTTGCGGGAAGAACGTGATGTTCGCACCGATGAACATCGCCCAGAAGTGAACCTGACCAGCCCATTCAGGGTACTGGCGACCAGACATCTTGCCAATCCAGTAGTAGACACCGGCGAAGATACAGAAGACCGCACCAAGGCTCATCACATAGTGGAAGTGCGCCACAACGTAGTATGTATCGTGATATGCGCGGTCAATCGCAGCCTGCGAAAGAACCACACCGGTAACACCACCGATTGTGAACAGGAACAAGAAACCGAAAGCGAACAGCATCGGGGTTTTGAACTCGATCGAGCCGCCCCACATTGTTGCGATCCAGCTAAAGATCTTGACGCCTGTCGGCACCGCAATAACCATCGTGGCCAACATGAAGTAGGACTGCTGAGTTGTGCTCATACCTACTGTGTACATGTGGTGCGCCCAAACTACGAAGCCCAGAACACCAATTGCGATCATCGCGTATACCATCGGAAGGTAGCCAAAGATCGGCTTCTTCGAGAAGGTCGAGATGACGTGGCTGATGATACCGAAGCCCGGTACGATGATCATGTATACTTCGGGGTGACCGAAGAACCACAACAGGTGTTCGTACAGGATTGGGTCGCCACCTTCGGATGGATCAAAGAACGCCGTACCAAAGTTACGGTCGGTAAGAAGCATCGTGATCGCACCGGCCAGAACTGGCAAGGAAAGCAGGATCAGGAAGGCTGTAACCACAATCGACCATGCAAACAGTGGCGTTTTGTGCAGGGTCATACCCGGCGCACGCATGTTCAGGAAGGTTGTGATAATGTTGATCGCACCAAGGATCGAGGAAGCACCGGAAAGGTGAACCGCGAAAATCGCAAGATCCATGGAGTATCCGCCCTCGTTCGTTGAAAGCGGCGCGTAAAGCACCCATCCAACGCCGGAACCAAGTTGCCCATTGCCACCAGGCGACAGCAATGACGCCACACCAAGCGAGGCACCAGCAACATACATCCAGAAGGACAAGTTGTTCATACGAGGGAACGCCATATCCGGCGCGCCAATCATAAGCGGCATGAAGTAGTTACCAAATCCGCCAAAAAGAGCAGGAATAACCACAAAGAACATCATCAGGACACCATGATAGGTTATCATAACGTTCCAGAGATGGCCGTTTGGTGTACATGCCCCCAGTTCAGTCTGTTGAAGATGGGCCGCTAAACCGCTAACCCCTCCGACCAGGTTTTCGGTGCACATATACTGAACACCAGGGTTCATCAGCTCCATTCGCATGTAAACGGTCAAAAGGACCGAAACAAAACCGATAGTTGCGGATGTGAAAAGATAGAGGATACCAATATCTTTGTGATTAGTAGACATGAACCAGCGGGTGAAAAAGCCCGGGCGTGGATGCTCGTCGTGGGTGTGCGCGGCTGCGTCGGCCATTATTGTTCTCCTGACACCAATTGTATGTAAGGCGAATCCTGTCCCGAATTCACCAACTCCCGTGGAAATGTTTATCCCGCGCCTTGATCTACATCAACTGTCGAGAATGCCGCAAGTAGCACTATTTTTCAAAAACACGCGAAAAGGTGGTTCTGAGGGCGATATCTACGTCATTCATGGTTGCCGGTATGCCCAAGTCGACCAAACTTGTGACACCATAGTCGTTTATACCGCACGGAACGATGCCGCCGAAATGTTCCAGATCAGGTTCGACGTTTATAGATATCCCGTGGAATGTCACCCAGCGCCTGATCCGCACACCAATGGCGGCGATCTTGTCTTCCGCAGGGGAGCCATCGGGCAGGGGGGGGCGGTCTGGCCGCACAACCCAAACACCAACGCGCCCCTCGCGCCGTTCACCTTTTACGCCGAACTGCGCTAGGGTCTGGATGACCCACTCCTCCAGAAGGTTAACGTACTTGCGCACGTCCTTTTCACGCTGGTTCAGATCAAGCATCGTATAGGCAACCCGTTGACCGGGACCATGGTAGGTGTATTCGCCGCCTCGGCGGGCTTCAAACACGGGGAAACGGGTGTGATCCAGCAAATCCGCATCATTCGCACTGGTTCCGGCGGTGTAAAGTGGCGGGTGTTCCAGCAGCCAGACCTGTTCGTCTATGTCACCTGATAAAATGCCCGCAACACGGCTTTCCATCGTCTGAATCGCGTCTGGATATTCTGTTAACCCGTCTGAAATCAGC
>DFBD01000036.1:0-5433 GCA_002367255.1 Rhodobacterales bacterium UBA3089
CGCGAGGAGAGGGAAGTGCTAAAGAAGGCCATCGTCGCGTTGGTCGATTGATGCGCCAGAACGCTATATCTGTGGTTAGAACCCGCAAACACAAAGTGACGACAGGCAGCAATCACAAGTTCAATATCGCGCCGAACCTGCTGAACCACAACTTCTCAACGGATCAACCCAATCAAAAATGGGTGATAGATAGGAATGACAGTATCGGTATGGATTAATCGGTTAGGGGAATTCGAATCTGGAAGCCAGATGACTTCGTTAGCGATGGACACGGCACCAATAATTCAGCAGGCGACGGTGGCATCCGTACGTTTAGGTCAGTTTGGCAGTGGAATAATCTGAAGAGTGCGTTTTCAGTTGTTAATAACTGACGGGTCAGTTATTTATTAATGAGAAACGGAATATTTGTATGACTGCACAGCAATCCAAATTTGAAGCCCCAAAATTTCGCCGACGCGCTGACGAAAGGCCGGACGAAGTGTTGGACGCAGCCCTTCAATTGTTCCTCCGAGACGGTTTTGAAGCAACGCGCGTTGAAGATATTGCCAAAATCGCGGGCATTTCGAAAGCTACGGTTTATCTGTATTTTCCGTCAAAAGTCGCCCTGCTCGAAGGGTTGGTGAAGCGATCAATCTCGCCGGTCGCTTTAATGGCTGAAAACGCGATGATTCAGTTTGAAGGAAGTGGGCAGGACGCAATTCGCATGGCTCTCAGGTTGGTTAGCGAAAAATTGTCCGACCCCAACATTTTTGGGATCCCCGTGTTGGTGATGCGTGAAGCCGGCCGGTTCCCGGATCTTGCAAAAATCTACCACGACGAAGTTATTTCGCATGTTTTGCCAGCGTTCAAATCCGTAATAGTTAATGGCATGGCTTCAGGTGAGTTTCGTGAAGTGGACGTCGAATTAACTATACGAAATATCGTCGGCCCACTGATATTGCACGTTGCTCTGGGGAATATTTTTGAAATGGGTGACAATTCCGCAGACGGATTACAGACGTTTCTGGAAAACCATCTCTATGTATTATTTAACGGACTAAATAAGGAAACACGCAATGATGGATGAGATATTATCCTTCTTTTCGGGCATACTAATCGCGGTGTTTCCCGGCTTTTCGAGCGAGGTGGACTCGAGCTTTTCCGGATATGTCGAAGCGGACTATGTGTATGTTGCGCCAACAGCGACAGGCAGGATCGACGGCATTTTTGCTAGTGAAAATCAAAGTATTTCAGCGGGCGACATTCTATTTACCCAAAACCGCGAGCAGCAAATGGCGGCTTTGTTGGCGACCAGCTCTGCGGCCGAAGCGTTGAAAGCGGCTGCAGATAATATTCGCACTGGGGCGCGTGAAGAAGAGTTGGCGGTCGTGCGTGCGCAACTTGAAATGGCACTGGCCAATCAGACACTATCACAAATCAGTCTTGATCGGGATTTACAATTGTTGAACGACGGGTTTGTCACCGCTGCGAAAATTGATCAGGAACGGGCTGGGTTGGCAAGTACTACATCGCAGGTGAATCAGTTGAAAGCACAGCTCGTATCAATGGAGTTACCGGCACGGAGCGCCGAGTTGATAAAAGCCGAATCCAACTTGCAGGCCGCTTTGGCCGAAGCTAGCGCGGCGGAGGCAAGACTGGATGCGCAAACAACGTTTTCTCCGGTATCGGGTACTGTCGAACGGGTCCTATACTCCGTCGGCGAAGTAGTTATGATCTCGGCGCCAGTATTTTCAATTTTGCCCAATGGTCCAAATGCCGTAATTTTCTACATTCCTGAAACGCAGCTAGCTGGATTCGAAATTGGCGACTCGTTACTACTTAGTTGTGACGGATGTCCGGCCGGAAAGTTGGCGGTTCTGGAAAGAATCGACAGCGAACCAGAGTTCACCCCACCAATAATCTACAGCCGCGACGAGCGCTCCCGTTTGGTATTCCGCGCCAAAGCACGACTTCCTGAGGGGGTTTCATTGAATCCCGGCCAACCTGTCAGTCTTGAAAGCCTGAAATGACTGACGACCTAGATATCGCGATTGATGCGCGTGGCATCACCAAGATTTACGGCAAAAACACGGTGGTCGATAATTTTGACATTCGTGTACCTAAAGGGGCTATTTACGGGTTTCTCGGGCCGAACGGATCAGGAAAAACAACGACTATTCGCATATTGTGCGGGTTGCTGACGCCCGATGCCGGAAACGGGACCTGCGTAGGGCATGATATCCGTACTGAGTCCGATAAGATAAAGGCGCAAGTCGGGTATATGACGCAAAAGTTTTCGCTATATCAGGATTTGACCATCCGCGAAAATTTGGACTTTGTCGCACGCATGTTCGCCGTTAAAAACCGAAAGAAGCGTGTGAACGATGCGTTGGAGGGCCTTGGGTTATCTGACCGTTCGCACCAGATTGCAGCAAATCTTTCAGGTGGCTGGAAGCAACGCTTGGCGCTCGCGGCCTGTTTGATCCACGACCCAAAGCTGCTGTTGCTTGACGAACCGACCGCAGGTGTTGATCCTAAAGCTCGCCGAGAATTCTGGGATGAAATTCGGCGACTATCCAAAAGAGGCGTCACTGTGTTGGTCTCGACCCACTATATGGACGAGGCAGTGCAGTGCGATAACCTCGCCTATATCGCATATGGTAAAAAGTTGATTGATGGACCTTCGGCCTCGATTGCCAAACAAGTCGGTCTTACGACCTACCGGATAGAAGGCGAGCAGTTGTCGGATCTTGAGGAGCGCATCAAAGGTGAGCCTGGCGTCGCGCAGGTGGCGCGGTTCGGGACCGGAATACATGTCTCGGGTGTTGATGCTGCAATATTGCGAGATTCAGTGAAAAGAATCGCGACCCAGGAGAACCGGAAATGGAGCGAGCAGCCAGCAGGATTAGAAGAAGCCTTTATTTATCTTATGACCGGAAGTAGCGATAACTTTTCAAAGCCGAATGAGGCGGCGAGATGAAGTGGTTTTCGATCAATCGGTTCGTGGCCGTTCTAGCGAAAGAATTTGTCCAGATGCGACGTGATCGCGTGACCTTCGCCATGATGATTGGCCTACCGATCATCCAGTTGCTTCTGTTTGGCTTTGCGATCAACGCCGACCCGCGAAACCTTCCGACGATGATCGATCTGGGCGATAATGGGCCGATGACCCGCGCGGTGGTTTCCGCTATGCAGACTTCGGACTACTTTGAATTTATCGGATACGTAAACGGTTACGAGGATGGTGAACGGGCGTTGCGCACGGGTAGCGCCAACTTTGTGGTCGTCATTCCGCCCAACTTTGAACGCGACCTAATCCGTGGTGATAAGCCGGAAATCCTGCTGGCGGCCGACGCGTCCGATCCGTCTGCTACGGGTGGGGCAGTTAACGCGCTCGGTGGAATTTTAAATGTCGTTGCGCGTCAAAATTTGACCGGCCCGCTGGCGCATGTTGTCGGTCAGCCCGCGCCTTTTTCGATTAACGTTCAACGACACTATAACCCAGAGGGAAGCACTGCGACCAACATCGTCCCTGGCTTACTGGGGATTATCCTGTCGATGACGATGGTAATGATCACCGCGGTTGCGATCGTCAAGGAAACCGAACAAGGCACGATGGAGATGTTGATCGCCACGCCCGTACGCCCGCTGGAAGTGATGTTGGGCAAGATTTTGCCCTATGTTTTTGTGGGTTATGTCCAGACATTGGTATTTCTGGCGGCGTCCTTCGCGATATTTGATATTCCGTTTACTGGCGAAAAACTGGCATTCTTTATTGGATTTAACCTGTATATAATCGTCAACCTTGCACTTGGTTTCCTGATTTCAACGCTTGTACGAAGTCAGATGCAAGCGATGCAGTTGTCCTTTTTCACGATCCTTCCTTCAATACTGCTGTCCGGTTTCATGTTCCCCTTCTCTGGCATGCCCGGTTGGGCCCAGTTTCTGGGCACTGGCGTGCCAGCAACGCATTTCCTTCGCCTAATCCGCAAAGTTATGCTGAAAGGCGCGGGCGTCTCAGATGTAACTAGCGAATACATTTCGCTTGTTGTCATCCTGCTTGTAATTGGCTTGATCGCCGCAAAACACTATAGGCAAACATTGGATTGAGCCAATAAGAGGTCAATCCGGTTGACGACGGATTGGTCGTGCTGTTGTGTGCTTAATCTCTTCATTGGTGGTCTGCCTTTAACGTAAATATACTCAGGTTTAATGTTTGCATTGTCGCCGTCAGCGCCCATTGAGGAAACTGGGCTTCCTGTTCCTCGGGTGAAAATCTGGTTTTAGAAGCGGCCCCCATGAAAAATGGGGGGTTACCGGAGGATACTTGGGTTGCAGGTCAAATGGTCAGTGCTTGAAATTTGCGTAACACTAACGCCAAGGCAATTTCCAGCAACCCGTGAAAGATTGCAAAAAACCCGATAATCCAGCCCATCGAGGCCACTCCGACTGTGGGGTTGGTCCACAACACTATCGGGAGTGCGATACCAAAACCTACACTGATCAGGCCGGACAGGCCTAGCAACCATTCACCATAGATTTCCTTACGCAGGCCAATGGCAGCGATCAATTCTAGCAAGCCCGTGGCGATCAACCAGATCGACAGCATGATCCAGACGAACGCCGTCAGTGAAACGGCTGACAACGCAGGAAGAGCCAGTAAAATAACCCCTAAAAACAGGCCCAGCGCCCCGCGTAATAACAGTGGCCAGAAATTCCCTTTGCTGCGAACAGCTGAAATGATCGACAAAATTCCGTCTGCCGCTGCAAAAGCGCCGAACAGTAACGTCATTGCGTAAACGGTCTCCAAGGGTATCCAAAACGCAACTGTGCCGAACAGAATCGCCAATATGCCGCTGAAAAGCATCCAGCCCCATTTCGGCTTCAACACAGAGACAACGGTATAACCTTCAACGAAGTTTTTATTGTTTGATGTAGTATGCATTTTCGCGTTCCTTATAAAAATGGCCGCAAGTTTTGGCTGACAAGTTGGTCTATTAATTACTTCTTATACAGTCAGCGGCCATATTTGCTGCAAAATTGTTGTTATGAGCAGTGTTTTTCTTACTTATCCTTTGTTTAATTTTCATCGAAAAACCCTTCGCGGGCTCCTTCCCACATGCCAACCGCTGCACCTTTGGCAATACTGACCATGATAATCTCAAAGTTGGTTATCCAGGACAGCCCATTAACATACTCTCCTACTCTGAACTGGGTCATAAAGCGAATACTCAACAAAGAAAAATCTTTGGCATTATCCGCAAACGTGCCGCCATGGAATTTGAAAACCGTAAAGAGCTGGACACATCGATTGAACCGCAATGCTTGAAAACTTTGCTGGCAAAACCCCTCCACATCCCTCTTCCCCATCCTCCACCCTTGGTATACATAGCCCTTGACCCCGTATTTTTACAAACAGGACAATAAACCCATGAGTGCAATTCTCGACATTAC
>DFBD01000036.1:5506-13235 GCA_002367255.1 Rhodobacterales bacterium UBA3089
GGCGCTATGGGTCGTGCGGCGGTTCCCTCCGGTGCCTCGACCGGCGCACACGAAGCGGTGGAACTGCGCGATGGTGACATGGCCCGTTACAACGGCAAGGGTGTGCAAAAGGCGGTTTATGCTGTGAACGGTGAAATTTACGACGCGCTGGTTGGCTTGGATGCCACGCAGCAGGTCGAAGTTGACACGATCCTGATTGATCTGGATGGTACGCCAAACAAAGCCCGCCTTGGGGCAAATGCGATTTTGGGTGTATCATTGGCTGTGGCGCATGCGGCGGCTGACAGCGTTGGCATGCCTTTGTATCGCTACATCGGTGGGACCTCCGCTCGCGTTCTGCCGGTGCCGATGATGAATATCATCAACGGTGGCGAACACGCCGACAACCCTATCGACATTCAAGAATTCATGATCATGCCCGTGGCCGCCGAAAGCATCAGAGACGCGGTTCGCATGGGCGCCGAGATTTTTCACACGCTGAAAGCCGAGCTTTCCGCCGCTGGTCACAACACCGGTATTGGCGATGAAGGTGGCTTTGCACCGAACCTTTCGAGCACCACCGAGGCATTGGATTTCATCATGAAGTCTATCGAAAAGGCAGGCTATAAGCCGGGCGAAGAGGTGTATCTGGCGCTGGATTGTGCGTCGTCCGAATACTACGCGGATGGCGTTTACAACATGAAAGGCGAGGGCAAGAAATTGTCGTCCGCCGAAAATGCTGCTTACCTGGCCGCGCTGGTTGATGCCTACCCGATTATCTCGATTGAGGACGGAATGGACGAGGATGACTGGGAAGGCTGGAAGGCCTTGACCGACTTGATCGGTGACCGTTGCCAGCTGGTGGGTGACGATTTGTTCGTGACGAACCCTGAACGTCTGGCTGATGGTATTGACCAAGGTGTCGCGAACTCGATCCTTGTGAAGGTGAACCAGATCGGCACGTTGACCGAAACGATCGCAGCCGTCGATATGGCGCATCGTGCGCGGTACACTTCGGTGATGTCGCATCGCTCGGGTGAAACCGAGGATACGACGATTGCAGACTTGGCTGTGGCGTTGAATTGCGGTCAGATAAAAACGGGATCGTTGTCGCGTTCGGATCGTTTGGCGAAATACAACCAGCTTATCCGCATCGAGGAAGAACTGGGCGAAACAGCGGTTTACGCTGGCCGTTCGATTTTGCGCTAAAACATAGGTGCGTGGGTAGCCACGCACCTTACATATCCGAGGGTGTTTGCCTCAAATATCTGTTTGACTTGGACCTCGGATCGCATTGGGAATTTGAATGTTCTCCTGATTGATCAGAACGATCCTTTCCCGCTTGCAGTCCAGTTGAACTACCAACAGATAGATTTCCCACATCCCGGCGGACTTTCTGGAACGGGTATAGGCGGTGCCTGAACATTTCGGTCCCGAAATAGGAATCGCAAGATCGGCGCTGCCGGTCGTACCGCTAGTATTGATGTTGCCAGTAACAAACCAGCCTAGCTCGATCGGTTCTCCCATCGTCGAAATTATCCGTTCATTTGCCTGAATTTCCTGCATCGCCAATTCAACAGAACCGTTGTTTCTAAGCATCGAAAACATCGGCATAAAAAGTAGTACGGCGGCGATGATCATGACAAGACTAGCACGCGCCCAGTTGCGCTGGGTTTTCACAAAATGCGCCTCATCTGCCCATATCCGGTTTTTCCATGCCCATTGGCTGCCTTTTGCGCCTAACACGAAGACCATTACGATATTTACGAATGGCACGAACATTAGCAGGGCGATGTATGTGCTATTGCCCAGCCCCCAAATCCAGTTCAGGAAAAACGCACCCCAGTTCCAGCGGTTCAGAGCGGGCGGGATTGGTTCATTTTTTGGTTGGCCCGGATATGGCATAAATATATCCTTAAAATTGTAAAGCCGAAAGGTAACCTAGATAATTACGGTAGTCTATACGCCAATTTTCACAGCTATGGACCCCGTGCAACCTTCAATATAAAAGGCATACAAACAATGCAAAGGCTCTTCTCATGACCACCGACTCCGCACAAATTTACCTGACAACTCCGCAAAGTTTCGACTTGGCGGAGTTCGCACCACAACTCGAAGCAGTGCTGGATGCCCACGCGGTGATCTGTGTGCGCATAGCCCTGAGCAGTACGGATGAGCGCGAGCTTTCGCAAGCCGCAGACACCCTGCGGGAAATTTGTCATGCCCGCGATGTGGCGATTGTGATCGATGATCATTACCGCATGGTTAAAACACACGGGCTGGACGGGGTGCATTTAACCAGCGGCTCGCGCCATGTCCGCGAGGCGCGAGCCGAGTTGGGTAATGACGCAATTGTTGGCGCGTATTGTGGCAATTCCAAACACGCAGGTATGACGGCGGCGGAAATCGGCACCGATTACATATCGTTTGGTCCGATTGGCGACAGCGCGCTGGGGGACGGCTCCGTTGCTGATGCGGAACTGTTCCAGTGGTGGTCCGAGATGATCGAAGTACCTGTGGTGGCCGAAGGCAACGCAACGCCAGAGGCAATTGTCGCGGTTAAGGACCACATAGATTTTCTGTGTGTAGGCCCCGAAATATGGTCAGCTAAGAACGGAGCTGTAGCAGCATTGAATAGCATTAGAGAATGTTTGTCGTAAAAGAATAGCCCGCTGCTGACAGGGAAATGCCAGCAATCACCAAGAGGGATTTTCGCGGGTCGATAGCCATTCACACAACTCGAATTGAGCCTTGAGAACACCGCTGTCCTGCGATGTGTTCCACACAAACGGCCTGCTGTTCGGGATGTGTTAACCTAGCTGGTAACCACCAGTAACCCGCTAATGATTAACGCCGCACCGATGAAATTGCGAATGGTCAACACTTCACCCAGTAACAGCGCGGAAAGTATAGGCACGATTACGAAGGTCAGCGCGTTAAACGAATATGCAAAAGACAATGGAACCGAGCGCAATACATACACCCACATGAACGTCGCCAGCGCATATATAGACACCGCCACGATAAACACCGGATCTGTGATCAATCGGGTAAACCCGGCCAAATTTGCTTCGCCCATTCGGCCACTGGATATCTTGAACAGGATTTGCCCGCCTGCAATGGTCATTGGCGTCAATATCAGTCCGGCCCAGACAGCTGGTGATAGGGATGTGGAAATCATAGCGAATCCTTTCGTCAGGGCTGCGTCTTGTAAATGTCTATCAAACCTTCAGCATCTACGGAAACCGGCGTCAAATACTCGGGGGGGGAATCGTTATAAAGATTAATCCATAACCCGTCGGGATATACTTCCACCATTTTCTTCGTGGCAAAATCATTATCACATAGCACAACGTAATCCACGCCCCACAGGGTCAGCAGGTCTTTTGCATCAGCCATGTCGGCTTTCATCAAATCGATCCCGGCTTGAATGCCATCCTGATTTCGGTGAAAATTTGAAGCCAATGTTCTGTGAGGTGTTGAAAGCATCACCCGAACCCCCAGATCGGTCGAGGACATGACCACGCCCGCAGGCAATCCTGCCAACACATCAAATCCATGTGGTTTAAAGCAGTCCTTGTACTGCCCCACAGATATAGAGCTGCTCTCTTGCGGCTTGCTCCTATCAAACAATGCTAGCCCGATAATCCACGTGTTCTGGATTGAGGCGAACAGCATCAAAAGAAACAACGCGCCTGTTGCAGGCGAATTGTTTTCCTTATAACGCTCGTATATCTGCCCCATCATCGTGGCTAACGGAATCGTACAAAGCAGAAAAAGGAAAGATAGGCCGCGTATCTGATAGAACATCATTGCATTTGCGCCCAAAAGAACAAAAAGAATTACGATGGCGCGCATCCGGTAAGCCGGATTTATAATCCGGTATATTGTATATACAATTGCAATGGCGGGAATGATAACCAAGCCAAAATTGCCTAATCGGCCCGTCGAAATGAAGCTCCACATAGATTTGCTTTCCGAAATCCGCGCCAACCACTCGTGAGCAACATCCGAATAAAGCATATCGTAAGGGTTGCCCAAACACTCAGGCGCGAAGATCAAAGCGACCAGCATCACGGCAGTTCCCAATACCACCAGGCCACCCGCCCTGACCAATCGTGCTTTTGCACTGATTGTCGCCGCCAAGATCAAAAGCCCCAACGCGCCGGTCACAGCAATGATTAACATTTCTGGCCCAAAAGCATCGCATCTGAAAATAGTTTTGCTAAAATCCGGACGCGTCAGAAAGAATACCGCAATCATCACCCCGGCAAACGCCCCCGAAAACAGAACCGTTTTTGATTTGGCTTCGGCACCGACCCAAGCCCAGTTGACGCCTATCATCAAGCAAATCGTTGCGATAAAAGGTAGCATCTCAAATCCGATAGCTACACTAAGAGCTGCGGCAACTCCTATAATCATCCCGTCACGCGCAAAACTTTTGCTATGCATCATGGCCATCAAGATAAATGCCACCAGCATCATTTGAACGTTATGATGATCCAGTGACCCGATATCGAATTTTTTTGTTGTGAAGATGGCAATAGTGGCGAACAGATATCCAAATGGCCCCGCGCGCTCCCCGCCGAACAGAACCGACGCACGATGCATCGCCCAGAGCGTCGGTGCAATTAACGCCAGCGGCCAAAGGGTCATCGTTACCATCTCGGCCCAGTCTTGGGTCAGGAACAACGACATCACCCAGAGGATCGCGGCAATCGGCAAATCAACCAGACGCGACCAGTGCATGGGCGTACCGGCCTCGAATCCCAGTCGATACTGGGTAACGTCAAACCAGCTTTGCCCGGCAAGCAGATCGCGCACCTGCACAAGGCGCATAGCATCGTCATTACCTGTATCCCAAACCGGAACAGAAAAATCTGGCCCATTAAGAATAACTATAAAAACGGTTACAGAATATACCAGCCAATAAACTGCGCGTGGCCGGGCTTTATCGGAAAGTTTGTCTAACGGGTTTTTCATTCTTAATTCTATTCACTAATTGTGGTAAAATAGCCAACATAATTCTCAAATCACAACGTCTTTAGTTGAATGGGCGATACAAACACAACCTGCTTGCTATATACAGTCATTAATAATCATTTTGCTAATTGCTATTATTTTCCAGTTTTACATAAATCCGAAACGCCCAAAGGCAATCCATGCGCGACTTCGAACCAAACCGAATTCAATGGCAGGTTATACTCTTGTCATTGCTGACTTTTTTTGCCGGATGTAAACAGTCCCAAGTTGATCAGCTTATAACGCAACTTGGGCCTACAAGCACCCCAACCGGAACGCCATGCGAGAATCAGTCAGGGGGAACAGCCCCCGCATATATTGATGTTTACTGTGTAACCGAATTCGACCAAGCTGCGGTCAATCTCGCCCGGGATGCCGCTGAATTTGCTGTGCAACAATTCAACTGGGTATTTAACGCCGATCCCGACACGGTTTACTCCAGCTTTTCATTCCGCGCTGTTCGTGCAGAATTTGCCCATTCCGTCGGTCTGTCCGGCAAGGGTCAAACCATCGCGATAGTGGACAGTGGATTTTACACAAGTCATCCCGAATTAGACGGAAAACAGATCACCCTATATGGTCTGGAACGCCCGACAGAGGATCACGGCACAAGTGTCGCCGCCATTGCGGCAGGTCTCAACGATGACTACGGCATGATGGGAATTGCTTATGACGCGAGTCTGCATTTAACCTCGTTTGCTAACGATCTGTCTGTTGTCGCGGATGCAACCAATCATGCGCGCGCAAACGGGGCCATCGTTCAGAATAACTCGTGGGGATATGGCAGCTCCAATATCGCAGGTGTGCTTGGCCGACCGGACGGTATGCTGGCAGAGCAAGCCTTTGCTGACACAATTGGTGTGAGTTTAACCACTGCGACCAGCTATATTGATGCGTTACGAAACTTCACCGAAGCGGGCGTCATTGTGGTTGCGAACAGTAACGATGAAGCGGCTACGAACTTAGGGGTTACCGAAGGGTTGCCATTGGCGTTTCCGGAACTCGAAGCGGGCTGGATTACGGCCCTGAACGGCGTACCAACTTTCAACGGTGCCGGAGAAATAGAATCCGCCACGCGCCTATCCGCCGAGTGTTTCGAGATGGCACAAAGCTGCTTGATGGCCGAAGGCGTGGTCTATGCGACTTCCGGTCCGAATTCATACGCGTACCCGATCCTTGGAACATCTTTTGCGGCCCCGATAATTTCCGGCGGCATTTCCATTTTGGCCGAAGCATTCCCGAGTCTCGACGGACCTGAAATCCGCGACCGTTTGCTGGTCACCGCTGATAATTCTTTTTTTACCCTAGCAGACATTCAAGGCACCCGTGTGTTTACGGAGGACATCTCGCACGATTACAGCTCCGAATACGGACACGGGTTTATGAATCTTGAAGCGGCTTTGTTACCTATTGGCACAATCGGTGTTCCAACAGGGCTATCCGTAAGAGATGGCACAATGTCCTTTCAGGAAGCATCCATCGCGACGGGTTTCGCGCAAGGCGATGCCATTATCACAGCCCTTGGCGATCTTGACGTAATGGTAATTGATTCCCTTGCAGGAAATTTTAATGTCTCCGCAGAAACCTTTATTCTCTCGCCGAATACTCAGGATAGTTTTGACGAATTCGCGTTGTTCGTGGACGATGCAAAAACACAGTCGGGCATCTCGGGCGCTTTAAAATCTCTTGCCTTCGCTTTGAACGCAGATCGAAACACAAATATCGTTGGTGGCAACACATTTGATGTGATGTTTGGCATCGGCTTGGTGCCTGAACGCGCAGCTTTACTATATGACCCGATTGCTATGTCAGAAATTCCTGCCGGAAGCTATTCTATCGGCATGCAAGCACCACTCGATGGGCATGGCGAACTTGCCACTTATGTGTACTCCTCCAGTGAGGGGGCGCTTAGCAATGCGTTAGGTGCAGGTGTTGCGTTGCAATTCGGACCAAAATCCAGCCGCTTGTCGCTTGGGGCCTCGATTATGCAGGAACAGGGCGCAGCCCTTGGAATGCAAAGCTTCGCAGCGGATCAAGCCCTTACCAGCGTCTCCAGGGCGATCGATGTCGGGTATTCTGCTGATCTTGACAAGAATATCTCCTTTGACGCCAACGCCCAAATCGGTTCCCTTAATTCCAATGGAAAAGGAATGTGGGGCGGACAGGAAGGCACTACATTTAGCGCCTACGGCATGGCCTTGAATGTAACCAACGTGTTTGCAGGAAACGACCGGATTATCGCATCGGTACGCCAGCCACTGGCAATCGACGGCGGCACTATGTCGGTCGCCCTCCCCCAAACGCGTGATATTGACGGTAATATAACCACAAGCGTATTTGATATAGGGATGGCCCCGTCGGATCGCCAACTTGACCTGGGGCTGGAATACGAAATGCCGCTGGATCAGCTTGAATCCATCAAGTTTGGTGCTGCCTACATACTTAATAGCGCCAATATCGGTGGTGAATCCTCTCTCGGATTGGCCATGAGCTATTCGTTAGAGTTTTAATCATAAAGCGCCTGCTTGCTGTCACCACAAGATATTGTCATACTCGCGCTAGGTACCTGATTGGAACTAACGGATTTCTGAACTATGAGCGACACTTTATCTCCACGCATTGCGGTTTTATTGCCTTGCTATAACGAAGAGCACGCGATTTCGGCGGTCATAAAAGGTTTCAAAACCGCCCTCCCCGAGGCGACAATCTATGTTTACGACAACAACTC
>DFBD01000163.1 GCA_002367255.1 Rhodobacterales bacterium UBA3089
CATCACGGCTTTGTCCGGAAAGTGTCCCTGAAAATGCGGCTCGTTGGCGGTGACCATTTTAATACCGACGGCGCTATCGTTTACGTGGATATCCTTGACCGCATCGATAAGAAGGAACGGATACCTATGGGGTATCATGCGCTTGATTTCAGAAAGGTCGGCAGATTTGAGTTCTGTCACTGTGTCGGACATGTGTTATTCCTTTTCGATGGCCAAATCCGGGTTCGTATCAAAGGCCCGGTCGAGTATCTCGATTGCTTCCTGTGTTATATCCATATTTCGATCAAACAAAAGGACAGATCGTTGGTCTACAATGGCACTCGCGTGATACTTCACCATAATTTCGCTTAGAAATGGGGCGGCAATGACCAGAAACCTGCGTAACTGTCCATCGATAGATTGCTGCATCTCAACATCTTTTGCCCGTTGAGATTCACGTGCAGCCAAAACCCGCGCATCAAAATCCTCGGAAAGTAACCTAAATTCTTCAGCACTAACTTCGCTGCGAATGTCCGTCAGGCGCCCTTCCTCAATCTCGAAAGCATCGCTGATTACGCGGCTTTCTTGCAACAGTACGGTTCGCTGTTCTGCCTGAATAAGCAGCATGTCCTGACCGAGTTTGGAGTTGTTAAACAGCCCGTCCTGATCCAGAATCAGAACAGGCTGTGGAAATACAGTTGGAAAATCCGATTGTGCGCCGGATTGTGTGGCACAAAGCATCAAGCCGATAAGTAGCGCCACAAAACGCTGAAAGTACGTAATGTTTGCTGTTGCGATACCCAAAACCTAGAACCGCGTGGAGATCGCAACGCTGAAGTTCTGCGTAATATCGTCGTCTTCATACAGGATCGGGAAAGCATAGCTGAATTCCAAAGGGCCAAGCGGGGTCGCCCAGAAGAGGCTAACACCAGAGGATGCGCGAATATACATATCGTCATCAACAACACCGATGTTACCCAGATCCCAAACGCTGCCTGCCTCCGCAAACACACCACCAAAGATGCCAGCGTCTTCCCCAAAGCCAATAGGGAAGCTGCTTTGCAGGCGCACGGCTGCGTAGTAATTTCCCCCGAGCGCGTCGTTGTTTGCGGTAGTTGTATCACGCGGACCAATACCACCATTTGCGAAACCTTTAAGGGTATTACCTCCAAGGAAGAACCTGTCGGTCACGCGGCTGTCCGACCCATCTGTCGAAACGAGCGCACCGCCTTCAACTTCGGCTGAAAGAACAAGGCTGTCATCAAAGAAAGCTGTGTAGCCTTTAGCGCGGACAACCGTTTTGGAGAAGTTCAAATCCCCCCCCAAGCCTGCAATCTCTTCGTTCAAAGTAAGGATGAAACCTGAAGTTGGATCAACACGCGAGTTGCGGCGATCATATGAAAGTGTAAATCCTAAAGACGATGTAATCTGTGGTCCGCCCTGGTCTGCAAGAATAACTGACGAAGCCCCTGCTGCGACATCCCGAATTTCGTCGCTTGAAAGCCGATAACTAATCTGCATGCGCGTATCTTCACCAAGGGCAAACCGGACATTAGGCTCGAAGCCGAAATTTGTAGACTGGAAGGATGATTCACTGCGATCAGACTTGCGGAAATAGGCGCTGAATCCAGCAGCGACATCGCGGTCAAACAAAGCCGGCTCATTGAAGCTTAACGAGAATACCTGTGATTTTTCACCATAACTTAATTCCAGCGCGAAATCCTGATCGCGCCCTAGGAAGTTCTTTTCGGAAAGGTTAACCATGCCGCTAAAACCGGCCCCAGACGAATATCCAAGTGCAAAGCCAACACTACCAGTTGGGATATCTTCAACTTCAACGTCAACAACAACCTTGTCAGGTGATGAGCCTTCGCGAACCGACACATTAGTTGCCCCGAAAATCCCGAGCGAGCGAAGCTTATCACCGGCAATCGCCATTTTGCGGGCGTTAAAGGCGTCCCCCTCAACAAAATCAAATTGGTGACGGATCACGCGTTCGACTGTTCCGGTGTTCCCGCCAATATCGATCCGTTCCACATACACACGACGGCCTGAGACGAGTGCGAAGTTCACATCAACCGTGCGTTCGGCCTCGTTTTTAGTATAGTTCGGTGTGACACGCAGGAAAGGCAGGCCTTGGCGTACGGCCTCGACCTCTATTTCTTCTATAATCTCGTTAATGTCATTGACAGAATATGTCCGACCCGTAGGGATTTTTACGAACTTCTGGAATGCATCCGTGCTTACACCATTGATTGACGATGAAATCGTTGCATCGCCAAAGGTGTATTGAAAGCCCTCGTTCAGAGTGTGAGTCAGGAAATAACCGCTACGATCTGCTGAAAGTTCCGAGACAGAGGACAACACCTCAAAATCAATGTAGCCTTTGTTGGTGTAATAATCCGTTAGTTTCAGGCGATCCAAAGCGATTGTATTTGCATCAACCGTATTTCCAGACAGGAAGAAGGATAGTATATTTGTTTCGTTGGTTTCAATTACACCGCGCAGACGGCGGTCCGAGTACGCAGAATTCCCGACGAAGCTGATACGATTAACGCCAGCCACATCGGATTCAGTCACTTCGAACACCAGATTTACGCGCCCGTCGGAAACGGGAATGATGACTGGGTTAACGGATACGTCAACGCGCCCCTCTTGCGCATATACCTGGGCGATAGTCTGGGCATCGGACTGGGCAGTCAGGCGATTGAAGGGGCGGCGAACCGAAGAGGAAATAATGCTTGCAAGAACATCATCCTTAAGGTTTGTGTTACCTTCGAACGCGATAACACTGACCGTCGGGTTTTCAATAACAGTAATAACCAGTGTCGAACCTGAAACCTGAAGCTCCACATTTTCGAACATGCCGGAGTCATACAAGCGGCGAAGAACGGCATTAATATCGGCAGATGATAGATTGGAGCCGAAATTCACTCCGGCAAAATCCCGAATCGTCTGCGAGGGAATCAATTCATTTCCAACAACAGAGACCGAAGATATGACAGCAGAATACGCAGGCGTAGCCAGAATAGACGTCGCCAATAAAGGTGCGGCGATTGGAGCGCTTAGGAAAACACTTGTAATACAAGCTTTTACAGTTAATTTTTCAAGTAGTACAAGTTTCATAAACAATCCGCCAATCTGCTTCTGTCGACACTATGACGACAGGAATTACCGTTAACACGTCACAATCTCATAAAATCATTATACGTAGCAAATACCATTAATAACAGCACCATGGCGAGCCCAATTGACATCAAAATCTGAATTGTTTTTTGCGAAGGCGGCCGGCCGCGCAAGGCCTCATAAAGATAAAATACTAAATGGCCACCGTCCAGCATCGGGATCGGAAACAGGTTTAACATGCCAATTCCTGTGGAAATCACAGCGATAAATGAAAGAAAGCTTCTAAGGCCTTGATTTGCTGTGTCTTTTGATACTTGTGCGATTCCTACCGGGCCTTGAAGGTTTGTCGGGCTAAGGTTCCCGAGAAACATATGTTTTATGCCGTTCAATGAGCTTTCGATGAAGGCTACCGTTCGGCCAGCGCCGATATAAGCCGCGTTCCAAGGCGTAGGGGTTTGCGTTGCTGGCTGAAACGCAAGCGCCGCATAGACGCCGATCATCACGCGCTGGGTGAAACCGCCTTCTCCATCGGGATACTCACGGAGCACTGGGGTGATCGGCAAATCCAGATATTCGCCATCCCTCCAGACCCTTAATAATATTTCAGTGTCACCCGATGCGGCAACAACTTGTTGAAGCTCTCTGAATGTAGAAAGATTTTGCCCCCCGGCCTCTACAATCAAGTCCCCTCCTTTAAGGCCAGCATCACTGGCTGCGGAAAGTGGATCGATGCTATAGACTCCCGGAATTAGAAGATAAGGAGCTTTAACAAGTACTTCACCTTCATCGCGAAGAACCAGAACCTCCATATCACCAGGGGGATCCATCGCTAGAACGGCATCAACGATGTCGCCAAAGCTGTTCACTACCTGCCCTTCGACAGCGAGAATTTGATCGTTAACTTGCAAACCGTAAGAGGCGTCCGGCATTGCAAATAGCTTACCGACTGTCGGCTTATCAGTGGCGATACCTTGCCACATAACCAACCCTGCAAATATAACCGACGCCAGAATGAAGTTTGCGAATGGTCCTGCCGCAACCGTTAACGCGCGCTTGTAAAGGCGTGCGGAAGGGAAACTTCGTGCTAATTCTGCCTCGGACATTTCTTCCAAAGCCTCGAAGTCGGTTTCACTGGCAGCACCGCGATCCCCTAGAAATTTGACGTACCCACCAAGTGGAATTGCCGCAAGCTGCCACTGCGTGCCGCGTTTGTCTGTTCGCGACCAGATCACCGGCCCGAACCCTAACGAGAATTTCTCGGAATGAATGCCGCTCCATCGTCCGACGATGTAATGGCCATATTCGTGGACAAAAACGACAACACCTAAAACGACGACAAATGCTATGATCGTTGAAAGGAAGCCGCCAAAGACGGGGATCTGTGAAATGTATTCCATACTACCTCCGCCAGTTATGCTGGCATCCAGTTTTTACCCTTTGTACGGGCCTTTTCATCTATAGCCATAACGGTTTCAAGGCCCTCAAGGCTGCTTGATTGGCTTGCCTCAACATGGAGGCTCTCAAGAACCGTTTCAACCAGCCGTGCCATATCAAGAAAGCCAATGTCGCCGGAAATGAACCGATCGAGCGCGGATTCCTTAGCCGCGTTAAACACTGCTCCTGCAAGTCCGCCAATCTCAAGAACCCGCCGCGCAAGACGTAAGGCTGGAAAGCGGTTTTCGTCCGGTGTTGCGAAATTCAGCTGCGCTATAGCACCGAAATTCAACTGTTCGACGGGCAAAGGTGGACGTTCGGGCCAATTAAGGGCAAAACCGATTGCCCCTCGCATATCGGGTGCGGCCAGTTGTGCAATTACGGAATGATCTTTGTATTCGATCATCGAGTGAACGATTGATTGCGGATGCACGACGACCTCGATCTGTTCGGCAGACACATTGAACAGTTGATGCGCCTCGATCACCTCCAAGGCTTTGTTAAACATTGTTGCTGAATCGATTGAAATTCGCTGGCCCATATCCCAATTCGGGTGCGCTATGGCTTGCGAGAGCGTTACATCTGCCATTTCGTCCAGTGTCCAGTCACGAAACGGCCCGCCTGAGGCTGTAAGAATAATCCGTGAAATGTCAGCGTGTTTGCCACCAGCCAAAGCCTGAAAAATCGCACAATGCTCACTATCTACGGGCACCAATATGCAACCGGATTCGGCGCATGTGGCTTTGACAAGTTCACCGGCGCAAACGAGGCTTTCTTTATTGGCTAGCGCAAGTATTCCGGCCTGTTTCGCCATTTCGAGTGTAGGCGCAAGCCCTGCCGAACCGACGATGGCCGACATCGCCCAATCGACTTTAATCGTGGCTGCATCGCGCAAAGCGTCAGCCCCTGCTGTAGCCGTAATTCCTGTACCCTCAAGTGCCTCTTTCAGCGCAAAAAGCTGTGTGGCATCAGCTGTCACAGCAACGTCAGCTTTCAATAAAACAGCTTGTTCTGCAAGTGACTTGATGTTCCGCGCACCGGTTACGACCTTTACATCGTACACTGCGGCTCCGCCTTGTCGCAGCAGTAAATCAACCGTATTGCACCCGATCGACCCCGTAGAGCCGAAGATACTTACCGTTCGTCGCATTTAAGAAAGGCCTTGAATAAAGGCGAAAACCAGCGCCGCAGCCATAACTCCGTCGAGACGATCCATAAGGCCACCGTGCCCAGGAATAATATCACTGGAATCCTTTACGTCCTTCTGACGCTTCAACCACGATTCCAGTAAATCACCGAGCTGCGAGGCAATCGCGATAATAAAACTAATCACCACAGAATGCATCACAGGTTCTGGTCCAAACCACCCTAAAAGTGCGCCGGCAACTATCGCCAAACACCAGCCACCAAGCGTTCCGGCCCAAGTTTTTTTGGGGCTAACCGCTGGCCATAGCTTTGGACCGCCAATAATACGGCCCGCGAAATACCCGCCGATATCAGTTAAGGCGACGATTAAAACCACCCAGAAAACATCAAAAAGCCCATGCTCCGGTGAAAGGAATATCATAAGCATCGCGGTCATGGACGCGCCGATATACAACAAGCCGGACGACAGCCAAAACCAGTTTTCGTGGTCGCTTTTGTACAAGGCTGCCGCGCCAGCAATCAGCGCCGCCGCGCCATATATCCAGCTGTATGTAAATGTCGCATAAACAGAAACAACAGCCGAACCAGCCATGATGGCCAAGTCAATTTTTCCGCGCACCTCTTCTTGGCGCAGCATTTTGTGAAATTCCCACAGTAGAACCAACGCTCCCGCGCCGATAAAGCCAATTGCCCAATATCCGCCCAACCAGAATGCAGTAACGGAGATAGCAATCATCACAATGGCAGATAAAACACGTGTACCAAGGTCGAGAAATTTATTCGCTTTACCGCTCATTATATTGTCCTACTCGCAGCGCTCAAACTAGACCTGCATAATTTCTTCTTGTTTCGTCTCAAGCGCTTTGTCGATATTCACAATTGCTTTGTCCGTCAGTTCCTGAATTTCGTCGTGCCACAGCTTTTGGTCATCCTCACCCATTGAATCTTTGATCTTCTTCAGATGTTCCATACCGTCACGACGCACGTTGCGTACCGCAATACGCGCATTTTCGCCGTATTGGCCAGCCAGTTTAGATAGATCGCGGCGACGTTCCTCGTTCAGCTCGGGAATAGGCAGGCGCAAGGTTGTGCCGTCCATCACGGGGTTTAACCCCAGGCCGGATTGGCGGATCGCCTTGTCAACAGCCGCAACCATGGTTTTGTCCCAGACGTTCACAGAAACCATACGCGGTTCAGGAACGTTAATCGTAGCCACCTGATTGATCGGCGTTGACGACCCATAAGCATCAACCATGACTGCATCAAGCATCGATGCCGAAGCCCTACCCGTCCGCAAAGAATTAAAATCATGTTTTAGCGAGTTCAACGCACCAGCCATACGCTTTTCCAGATCATCCAGATCGATATCTTCGATTTCGTTAGACATATTTCGTCTCCTGCGGAATGTTTAACTAGGTTCTACGACGGTAAACTTACCTTTACCATGCAAAATGCTCAAAAATCCGCCCGGAGCGTTAAGAGAGAATACAATAATCGGCAGACCGTTATCCCGTGCCAGCGCAATGGCCGATGCATCCATAACCTTTAGGTTCTTTTGCAAAACGGTATCATAGGTCACGCGATCATAATGCTTTGCGTCGGGGTTGATCTTGGGGTCACTATCGTAAACCCCGTCAACCTGAGTACCTTTGAAAATAGCTTCGCACTTCATTTCAGAGGCCCGCAGCGTGGCGGCGGTATCTGTTGTGAAATATGGATTGCCTGTACCGGCCGCAAAAATGCACACACGTTTCTTTTCAAGGTGACGCACAGCGCGACGGCGAATGTAGGGCTCGCAGACTTGATCCATAGGTATGGCAGAGATCACACGGGTGTGGATGTTCTCTGCCTCTAACGCGCTTTGCATACCAAGCGCATTCATAACCGTCGCCAACATTCCCATGTAATCAGCCGTGGTGCGCTCCATGCCCTGTGCGCTACCTTGCAAACCTCGAAAAATGTTGCCACCACCGATGACTAGACAAATCTCGACACCAGTGTCGTGAACTTTCTTGATCTCTTTTGCAATCCGCTCGACCGTGGGGGGATGAAGACCAAATTGCTGGTCCCCCATCAACGCCTCGCCAGAAATTTTTAAGAGCACACGTTTATACGGCGGTTTGGTTGTGATTTCCCCATCCGGCATCGCTAGAATCTCCTATTTGTGATTTGGCGTAAGATGGCGTAAA
>DFBD01000273.1 GCA_002367255.1 Rhodobacterales bacterium UBA3089
AAACGCACCGGCAAGGTGCTGAACGACGATCGGGCTGACTGGCGCGAGGCCTGGTCGCTGTTTCCGGGCGACGTTTCCTATGTCTGGCATGGGGCGCTGCACGCGACCACCGTCGCTGAAAGTCTTGAGGCGGCGGGTTTCAACGTCCGTTCCCAGATCATCTGGGCAAAGGACCGTCTGGTTTTGAGCCGTGGCGATTATCACTGGCAGCATGAACCCTGCTGGTATGCGGTGAAGAAAACCGGCAAGGGCCATTGGGCCGGGGATCGCAAGCAAACCACGCTTTGGCATATCGCCAACAAGGATCAGGATGCCGAAACCGTGCACGGCACGCAGAAACCGGTCGAGTGCATGCGCCGCCCGATCCTCAACAATTCCAGCCCGGGTCAGATTGTCTATGAGCCATTCATGGGGTCCGGCACCACGCTGATCGCGGCAGAATCCACGGGACGCGTGTGTTTCGGGATCGAGTTGAATCCGACCTATGTCGACGTGGCGGTGCAACGCTGGCAGCAGTTCACCGGGCAGGATGCGGTGCTGGATGGCACCGATCAGACCTTCGCCGACCTGGCCGAAAGGTAAGGATTTCTTGAAGCAGTTGGAAAATTATGTTGTTCAACCCAACTCGGACGTTCGTGCCTTCCGCAGCGAATTCCCGGTCCGAGCCGATTGCGTTGAAAAACTCGGATTCGGGCCAAATTCGGGATGATTTTCCGCCGTACAAGCATGGTGGAAAATTTCGGCTGAGGGGTCGGCCAATTTCGAACCAAGTCGATCCAGAAGGAGCTCAACACTCCTGGGGGACGGCCTGCCTCCAATCTTCGGTTTCGCGGCCTTCTCGTGAAAATACCGCAATTCCTGAAATCGGGCTTTTTCAACACGATCAGCCCGCTTTATCGAGATGCTGCGATGTAGCGAATGCCTGTTCCTGAGGCCCCGGCAAAAACGTGACAAAATCAAAGTCAGTTTTGCCGAGGGGTTGCGGCACAGGATTTTTAACGGTCGCAGTGCGTGGTCATGTGATGGAAAAAACGACCGTTTTCGCGCACAAATGTCCAGTGTATACAGCCCAGAGATGCCAGGTGGTGCCGACCCCAGTTGACTACCCATCCTCAGCACCAGCCACAGAGGTGTCCGTCAGATCAAGTCGATAATTTTACATCTCAGCTTTGCTGTAGAGGGCCGTCACTGGGTTCCGGTGCAGAGAAGAGCGTAGTTCGATGTCCAGCAGGAACTGCCCGGGTCTTCGTAGTGATTCATGAGAACAACCGCCTTGTATTTCTGCTTTTTGTCTCTGCAGAATTGTTTCCCTTTCTGCTTGCGTAGGGCTGCACTCCCATTGAAGGCTCGCCTCTGCGAGCAGCCAATATGGAAGTCGGCACCGGACTGCCAAGCTGACGCCCGAATGGAATAAGCATTGATCGTAGTGTAGTAGTCCCTCCACTTCTGGGCCTCTATCGACTGCGCGGCCAAGTCGGACAGAGCCTTCAGATAGAGGTTGTAAAAACGGCCTTGAATGAAACCCTCAGGCAGCTTTGCAAGGAATGCATCTTGAACTTGATACGAGACAAACACCTTGTCTTGAAGCACCGTTCTTGTGTAGCCAGCCCGGATACGGTCCTGCACTTTTGTGGTATCGACAAGGTGGAGCATGAGCGATGTTGGGATCCACTCTTCGCCTTTCCTGGTGAATTCCGAGTTGCCGTTGATGGTCAGTGTATTGTTGTCTTTTTTCTTGTACGTGCCCTTAAAGCCTGCGAACTCGCCGCTCTGCTCCTCTTCACTCGCATTGGCGAAAATCGTGTTGAGCGTTGCTTTCACCGTCTGATCGACAATCCGCGTTGCCCTGCCGACGTTGGTTTGCCCGAGGAAAATATCGAGTAGGCCATCAGCCCTCTCCCTGAAATCGAGCCGCCGCTCCTCTGCTCCCTGAAGGGCAAAATCAACAATCATCTGTCGCAAGTCGTCTTCCAAACACCCATGCTCGGGGCCGCAGATTTCCTCGATATCTATTGTTTGAAGTGTGTCTTCGGCACGCTCGGATAACCAATTGCGATTAATCGCCCGATTAAATTCTCGGTTCGTCACAACGTTCTGGTCAGCTTTTGCGGTGTTGAAGCTGATCGGCCCGACGTCGATAGCAAGCCCCCCCCCGCTCGAGGTCACATTTATGGAAGTTTGATCAACTTGTTCCTGACCATCGGATGTGTCGAAGAAAGTGTCGATGGTTTGCGACATCAATATCTCGGCATTTATCGAAGCCGTCTCAAAATTCTGGCCTAACGCGTGGTAGGCCACCTTCAAGGATCGACTGTCGGCAAAATCTCTTAGAAGCGCGCATGGTCGTTTGACGATTAGCCGCTCAGAAGCAAGAAGCGGCCGATTGGTCGACATCGCTTCCCCTTGGAGAAGCGTAGTGACATCGAGCGTCGTCATCATGTGGTATTTGTTGTCCGTATCTCGCAAGAAGACAGAATGACCGAAATGCGGAACCACGGATAGTGTATTCAACGCGATTTCGGCCTTCTCGGCGATTTCCATCAAAATCAGTGGATGGTAGTATTGGACATTGATTTCGGCGGGCCTTTTCTCCGTATTATCCGCGCTTTCGCAAACATTAGCGACTGACGTGGAGAAACTTTCCCAGTCGACGACAGGTGTTGGCGTGAAGTAGAAACTTTCGCCAGCCTTCTTTACTCCGATGAGTTGCCCATCGAGAACGCTGACTAGGACACTTTTCCAGTCCGGATCTGATGGACGCACACTCGCGACTGGCCCCGGCCCTTGCTGAGAATATGCGGAAAGAGGCGTGAACAGTGCAATTGCAACCAAGAGATTTCGAATCATGTGCCCCTCCAGTGTGTGGCAGAAAAATCGCAATAGAATGCCGTTTTTTTAAGAATTATGGTTTCCCAGGTAATCTTTACTCCTCCTGCGCGTAGTAGCGAACCTCTCCTATGATGTCGGTGTCGCAAAGGACCGTCTTCGAAACGGTATGGCTAATGGAACTGAACACGGAAGTGACCTCATACCAATCACTCCAAGTCAGCGGTGGTGCCAGAACCTCAACCGAATGGTCGCCGACGGATACACGCGAGGCGCAAAACCCCGGTCCAAGCGACTGAACCCTGACCGAAATGGGTGCGATCACGCCTTCTTTCGTAGTGATAGTCATCCCATCTACCAACGGAACGATGGTGATCTCTTCATCCGCCCAAATTGGCGAAGCGAGAGCAACAAATGACAGTCCCAACACCATCCGCATTGATGGGCTCTCCTCATATGAACGATACAGAGCAGGTTAGCACTGGAACCGAGGCGCAACCAAGAAATATTTTTTTCATCGGATTGTAAGAGAACTACTACCGGCTTGCGCCGGTAGCATCATGCTTGGAGCGCAATTCCAGATACTGAATACGCTGAACGTGTTGAAAGCGAAGAACAGGGACCAAGTGTCTCAAAAACGACCGTTTTTGACCGTAGAATTTTGTCGAGGGGCTCCGAAGCTGACATTGGTAGGGGGCGCAGCGAATTCACTCTATGTCCGCATCTGAGCCGTTGCAACGGAGCGTAGCGAAAGTCCTGTGTGGATGGCTCCTGCAT
>DFBD01000180.1 GCA_002367255.1 Rhodobacterales bacterium UBA3089
TTCATCAAACTCGTGCAAAAACTCCAGTTGGACATCGGTTTCTATCCATTTAGGGTTTTTTTCACGCGCTGTGCGAGTCGCTTCGTCCGCCGAAAGGCCGTAATACATCAACTGCGCAGTAAGCATTGTGCCAGTACGCCCCACTCCGGCGCGACAGTGGTAAACGCAAGCCCGGTCTTGTGACAGATAGCTATCTACATGTTGGCACGTTGCTAAAGCTTGCTCAAATGTTGGCGCTTGTAAGTCTGTAATCTTATGCACATAAGAATCAACGCCAACCGCGCTCAATTCTTCAACTGGCGGAGACCAATTTTCATTTAAAGTTATCAGTAACGATACATTTACACGCCGGAGCGCCTCTGTATCATATCGTATTTCGGTAAGCACCCCGGGTAAGCGCATGCCGCCGAGTAGGCCGCCTATCAGCCAATGAAACCCGGACGGTCCCCGATAAGATGATACAAAATCCCGGTCCTTGTTCAGTATTTCGGGGCCGGATAAATTTCTTAAGGTCGAACTGTTGGCATTCATGGTGGGGGCTCACTGGGATCGTCGTACAGTCATTTACTTAATATTCCTTGTTATGTGGCCAGCACATATTCAGCAAGGCCTAAAGCGTCGCGAGCTGGAATGCGGGTCAGGTCGAAAGTTGAAAATGCCACAATGAATCCTTTATTTAACCCAAAACCGGTCACACCAATCCGTATAGTGTGAATTGCGAACAGGTCTGAAATCGGTTTTTGTAAACCAGTAACCAGTATCTTATCGCTCAAATGTGGTACTTTATTCTACGTTTGGAAGCTAGCTGTGCGTAGTAGCCCCTATTTATAGGTACGCACAGCTAGCGCTTCCACGACATCACAATAAGTCTTCAATGCGGCTTCTCCCTCGGGGCCAATTGCGTATACTCCGCGTTCAAGGCGAACAAACCACCCATAATAATTTTTCTGCAAAATGGAGGCTGCCTTGGGTATTTCAAGAGAGGTTGCCAAAACCGAAGGCGCACTCGCCCCATCTCTCAGCGCAACTGCAATACGTAAGGCATCCTGTCGATAGGCCGTAATAATCGCACGCCGTGATTGCCCGCCCGTGTTTGGATCGCCAACACGACGTTGAAATTCTAATAACAAAGCGGATTTTCTTTTGGCAAGCTTGTGAATTTTATGTTCGCCCGGGTCCGTATGGATAATAACCAAGCCCTGCTCGCTATCAAAACGAACAGAAATCAGACCCAAACCTAACCGCTGACAAATCTTGACCGCGTCCGCAACGCGTACGGTCCATGCCTTACCTTTACCGGCGGGTACCGCGACATAAACAGCATCGGTAATTCTTTGTCGAGTGATCCCCTGAATCAATAAATCAAGTGATAAAGAAAGCTTAAGTTCGACAATCACTGGCGGGTCGCTTTCACGAACTGCAACTAAATCACAGTCTGTAATCTCGGCTTTTACTTCGTACCCTTGTCCTTCGAAAAACGCCTTCACGGGCCCATATAGGTCGGTCTCTTTCATGCTCTCTACCCGCGTTAACGCCTTACTTTCAGTTTGACGCGGCTTTTATGTTCCCTCTCGACATCGCCGAAGAACCTACTGCTGCATCAATACATCATTCAATTCTTGATTGACGGACTGGCTGTACACTAGCAGTTCTTGTATTTCCGACAACGTAATAGTGTCGGTTTCATCTAGGCCAATTATGACCGCCAGAGGATCATAGGCTCCACCCCCATCGTCCGGATGACTAAACAAATATCGTTCTTGTATTTCCGCAGCCGCCCTATTTGATCTAGATTCTGATGCCCAGTCTCCATCGAACCAATGCGCTGGGACGATTGCGCCTGATGCACCTGCAAGTCGATCTAGCTCCCCCAGCGCATCATCAAAATTTCCCTTCCCTAAATGGGCTTCGACGCGAAGCATTCCGGCAACATCACCGACCACATCTCTTAAAAGAGTCAATGCAACATCCGGCCGTTTAGAAAGCAGGTTTGCCTCGGCTGCCAGTAGGATTGCATCTGGATTGTCGCGCCGCAAGGAAGGCTTCAAAACTTCAATGGTATAGTCGGTTAACCCGAACAGAAGTAACTGTTGCGCAATTTCCGCGCGCAGCTTATCTGCATCTGCGCTCTTGGGGATGTATTCGATGTAAGAATCCACAATTTCAGCATAATTATTCACACGTTTTGTGCTTAGTGATAGCGTTGACAGAATCTCCTCTGCGGTTTCGCGAAACATTTCTGCATTCGCAGGTTCAATTTCAATCTCCGCGATCAATATGTTTATCGCTTCGGCTTCTCTGCCAAGATTTGCCAACCAAAGGGCTTCGAGTCGCCGTAACTCTGCTCCTTTTTGCGTACCTCTTAATGTTTTTGCGGCTGAGCCTAGATCCAGCAACAAATTCTCAGGAGGTGACTCGTTGTAATTCAACTTGAATGTTGCCAGCTCTATCAGCGCTTCTGTTGCTGTTTGCGAGTTTTCTTCGGCCAAAGACCTATACGTTTCCTCTGCTCCAGACAAACTGCCCTCGAGCTGCATCAAGTTTCCAATCACCAATTCATGTTCACCCCCATGATCCCCGGGGGCTCTCTCCAAAATGTCCGATAGTTGTCGCGCTAATGCGTCCAATCCCCGGTCGAGAGTTGCTGATGCCAGCTTTGGGCCTAACATACGCCGAATATCTGGTGGCAGGGCAGCAAAAGCCTCGATAATTGTGGTCTCGTCGCCGATGGGCACATCAACATTCGGATATGCCCCTACAATCGCCCATAGGCCGGACACACCATCACAACCAATTGCTTCGGCTAGTGGCCCATTAGCTTGAACCGACTGACCATCAACAATGGCCGCGAGGTCCAGCAGTAAAGACTTTTGTGCAATGTGCTGATCGCTTTCCTTTAGGTATGTTCGGGCCTCAGCCCCAAAACCATATCGCAAATATGTGCGCACCAAACGCTCGACCTCGTTATAATCCGGTTCGTCAAACTCTTTTAATAATCCATGCCTTGCACTCGATAATTCATCAAAAAAATCAACACCACTCCCCCAGGAGGCGATGTCCAGATCTTTGGGCGGTGGACAATTATCCGCTTGCGGACCAGCCCCCCCACGCGCGGCAAGTGCGTCGCGTGTTATTGCAGTTTGAACCACCACTTGGTTTTCAATTTCCAGCTCTTCGAACACTTCGGGGATTATTTCTACGGGGTTTTCAGGTTCGGACCCGAAATTCATTTCGGCGGCTTGCTGTATTTCAGGAACAGGCTCGTTTAAATTGAGCAAACCTTGGTCCGCAGCAAGGGTTAACTGTTGCAGCAAACTATTGCGGGCAACATCAACGGCCTTCTGCAACTCCTGATCCATTTCTGGTTCCGCTCTTGGTGATGCCAGACTAACATCGGTGTACGGCCTGTCCGGTGGGGTGTCAGTATCCGGGGCTGGCAAAAGACCAGTGCTTTGCGTTTGCACAGGGAAGTTCACGCGGTGGGGGCTGCTAACATATCCCGGAGCCCGTGGAGGATTCCACGACACAAATTCCGGCGATCTGTCGTTGCCATCCGGCATCATTGCTGCGCTCAACACCGGCGCAAAGTGGCGTGCGGGAGGGGGTATTATCGACGTTTCTGGCGGGTCCGAGATATCAATCACGATATACTCATCCAGATAGGAAAAGGCACCAACCTCGCAGTCGCAACTTAATTCCATCGTATATACCGCGGCATCTTCTTGTTGCTCCGCTACTGTCGAAGCCAGTCGCGTTTTGGGAATGCGGGCAAAAACCTCCTCATCCTCAAATTCTAGATTCTGGGCTGGAAATACCAGCGTGGCAGATCTTTCTTCAGTGACCAGTTTCCATTCCCGGTCTGGTGAGACCTCCAACACCAGCCGAGTATACCCCTCGTGTTCACCGGAAACGACCACAACAGCTTCGGCAAAGGCCGATGCCGGTAACATGAATATAAGCAGGAGAGACGCAAGCTGCTTCATGCTGCCGCCTGTTTTGTGTCTTTCAGTGCTTGTTCGAGATCGTCGAAATTTGGCCGCAAATGCCCAGGTGTGTTCTGGCGACCCACCTCCACGCATATGTTTGGCGAGTGGCTATAAAGGCTGGCAATCAATACTTCTCGGATCAAATTATAGAAGTTCTGGTCTTCCTCAACAACATGCTGAACTTTGTTGGAAAATGGTGCAACTATTCCATAAGATAAAAAGACACCTAGAAACGTGCCGACCAGCGCGCCACCGATCATTTTTCCCAAAACCTCAGGGGGTTGGTCGATAGATGCCATCGTTTTAATCACACCTAAAACCGCTGCAACAATGCCCAGTGCGGGCAATCCATCCGCAATGGAATTAAGTCCATGACTGGAATGCAACGCATGGGTCAACGAAGCTTCAATGCGCTTGTCCAACACCTCCTCAACTTGATGTGGGTCGTCGTAGTTCATTGATGCAGACCGGAACGTATCGCAGATCAGCTCCACCGCCTCTTTATCAGCCTGAATTCTTGGGTACGCACCAAAAATCGCCGATTCCAACGGAGATTCGATGTGTGGCTCTATATCTGCCGGGCTTTTACGCCCGAGTTTTATCAAAATATAGATCAGGCACAGCAAATCTTGATAATCTTGGGGTTTCCACTTTGGCCCCTTGAACACTTTCCCGACATCCATTGCCGTATGTTTGATTGTAGATAAATCATTTCCGATCACAAAAGACCCAAGTGATGCGCCGCCGATGATGATCATCTCAAACGGCAATGCATGCATCACAATATCCATATGCCCGCCGGCGAGCGTATAACCGCCAAACACCATTACAAACAGGATGATAATCCCTAATATTCCAATCATTGGTACATCTCACATTTCAAGTAATTTGGTGTCATGCCAACCCAGTATTCATCCGTGGGGTTAATATTCTCTAAAAAGTTCGTTTATTCCGTCGGCGCATTCGCATTTTTCCCAGCCATAACAACACTTATCGAATACGCTACGTTTGGGGGCATTTCGGACAAAATTCCGGCAGCGGATTCCGGTTTCATGCGTGACAGAAACCCGGCGGCAAAGCTGACTTCCATAGTTTGGAAAATTTCGGCCGCACTCTTGGCTTTCATTTTCTCGTACACTTCCGTCAGTTGCTTTAGGTCATTTTCCGCCGCACTGTCAGCAATTGCCAATGTATTCGCCAATTTCTGCTCCGCCTGTGTCAGAGCAGCTAATTGCCGGGCGATACGCTGTTCGACCAGATTCAATTCGTGCTGGCGCTCCACCAGTTCAATCTCGTTGTGGGTTAACTGTTCCTGTCGCGTCCGGATCGATTCTAACAATGACCCGATCTCCGGTTCAGGTACAGGCGGTGTTGGTGGCGAAGTTGCGACAGGGGTTTCCTC
>DFBD01000057.1 GCA_002367255.1 Rhodobacterales bacterium UBA3089
TCTCGTCAACCGGACGGACCTCTCGGTAGTGTCTCAGTTTGAATTTTGACGGTTTAATCTCTACGTCATTGCTGTATGCTTAGCGGCAAGCAAAGGAGATTGATATGGCATTTTTGTCAGGAGAAAAAGAGCGGGGCTGGATCGTCATTGATGACCAGTCATCGGGTTTCGTCAGTATACACGAAACTGAAGAGGAGGCCGCATTGGCAGTGTCATCTTTAGGGAATGGCTACATTTACGGTTTCGGAGAGAAGAAAAAGGACAGCGACGCATACTTGCTGACACAGAATAATGCCTAAGGGACCACGCGGAGAGAAACGGCCAGCCGACGCAATAGGTCGTGCCATCCAGATTGCTAAGATTGCCACTGGCGAAGAAGACGATTGCAAAAAAGAAAAGGCTGATGCGGGAAAATCAGGCAGCAAAGGTGGTAAAGCCCGCGCCAGAAAGTTAACCCCACATGAGCGGTCAAAAATTGCTAAAAAAGCCGCTACTCGCCGCTGGGGCCAAAAAGCTGACCCTGCGCAGGAAAACGCAGAATAGCTTTTGCGTCGTCATTAACCATGCCTTCGGCGATTCCCTTCATTAGAACGTAAGGCTGCATTGTTGGCTCAACAAATCGAAAACGGTAGGCGCGAGGCTCGCCTGACCGCTGCAAGATTGCACCGCGTTTAGAGGTATGCCAATCACCTAAGTGATTTTGATATTGAGCTATCTGCATTGAGCGACCAAGGATTTTCTCAAGTGGCTCTCGAACGGATGCAGGTGTAAAATATCCATTGTCATCGGCTTGCGCTAATGCGCAAGCAAGCAGAACCTCTTTGAATAGGTTCCCTGGCTGATTGCTTGAGGTTGCAGCTTCATACTTATCGCGAAGCGATTGAAGGGAGCCGATCAGCACATCTTCAATAGATTTGTCTACGTCTGCCTCAGTTATGGTTCTACGTAAATCATCAACCGCGGAAAGTGCCGCATGTTTTCCCAGTCTATGAACGAAAGTAGGAAGTCCTCGTGAGAGGATAACAATTTTCCAGCGAGCGTCATCCTCCATTTCAATGCCCAGTTGCGCCAGCCGTTTGTCGAGGATGTCGCCGAGTTCAGGGCGAGACATCCTAGGCATCAAGACTTCCTCGGTGCATCGTTCGATTGAGGCGTGATCTGTAAAGAGCTGGGTGACACTGTCGCCAACGCCAACCACTACTATAGTAGCAGACACACCCTCGTCGGATAACGATTTAAGGGTATTGGCCATCAATCTTGAAGTGGTTCCATCGTCATTGATCTCGTTAAATTCATCAATGACAAAAATAGGAATATCATTTGCGGCAAAATGCCCCATCTCGCGAAGGACATCGTCCGGCGTGATGCTTTCTGGATAAATATCAATTACCGTCACATCGCCGTCATCTTCTGAGATTGTAAACCGAATATCCTTGAAAAATTTACGCCAAATTGAGTCGAATGTATCGCCGGGAGTGCATGCCTTGCGGCTGTGAACTACTTTTTGGTGCCCTGCAGGAACTAAGTGTTCCAGAATTTGCGAAAGGGAGGTTTTTCCTACCCCACGCTCACCATAGAGAACCACGTGTCTTCCCGGCTCTGCGACGGCCTCAATCATCTGGTCAATCTTATCCCGACGGCCAGCAAACATGTCAGCCAGTCTGATTGGTGTTGAAGGAGTAAAAAGTTGATTGATCTCGAAACGAAGCGAGGGGGCGGCATTGGGGTCCAGTTTTTTCATGCCTACTGCTAACACAAACGCACTTACTTAAACAAGTGGGCTGCTAACTTGTATCTTTATGCTTGCAAAAATCGGTAAAGTTCAGTATAAAAATGGGCATGAACAAGTTGCCCCACGAAAAACGTCATCAAATTCTCGCCCTGCTTTGCGAAGGATCTTCAATGCGGTCGATTAGCCGCGTCGTGGACGTTTCGATCAACACAGTATCGAAGCTGCTAGTTGAGGCTGGGCAAGCAAGTATCGCCATTCATAACGAGATGGTGCAAGGCGTCGAAGCAAGCCGCATTCAGTGCGATGAAATTTGGTCATTTTGTTACGCGAAAAAGAAGAACGTCGCGGCTGCAAAGGAAGCACCGGAAGGTGCGGGCGATGTTTGGACTTGGACTGCAATTGACGCCGATACAAAGCTGATCGTTTCCTATCTCGTTGGCGGTCGCGATGCTGAATACGCAATGGAATTTATGGACGATCTAAAAGCGCATCTGTCCAATCGCGTTCAACTAACCACTGATGGCCATAAAGCTTACCTAGAAGCCGTTGAGGGCGCTTTTGGCGGTGATGTGGACTACGCGCAGCTAATCAAGATTTACGGCGCTTCGCCAACTGGTCCGCAAACCCGATACAGCCCCGCCGATTGCACTGGCATTCGCAAGCGCGCTGTTGAGGGTCGCCCAGATATTGACCACGTTTCGACAAGCCACGTTGAGCGCCAGAACCTGACGATGCGTATGTCAATGCGCCGGTTCACCCGCCTAACCAATGCATTCAGCAAGAAACTGGAAAACCACATCCACGCGCTGGCGCTCTATTTCGTGTTTTATAACTTCACTCGCATCCATAAAACGCTGAAAATGTCCCCTGCGATGGCCGCTGGAATTACAGATACGCTCTGGTCATTAGATGATGTGATTGCTAAGATTGACGAGATGGCACCCGCACCGGCAAAGCGCGGGCCTTACAAAAAGGGGAAAGACATTGTCTGAGCAAGTCAAAATGGGCCTGATAATCGCGGCGGCAATCGTAGTAGGCGTCTGCCTATATGTTTATTTCTCACCGCACCAAAGCTGCGTTCGTTCGTTAGAAGGTCGGCAAGTGAACGCGGGATACGCCTGCGCACGGGCTGCCGGACAAAATTCAAACTGAGACACTACCGACCTCTCCAAAGGCTTGCTCTAA
>DFBD01000108.1:0-904 GCA_002367255.1 Rhodobacterales bacterium UBA3089
TTACGTAACCCTTAAGAACGGCGTTCTGGACCCTCAAGGTGCAGCTGTGCAGCATGCACTAGGATCGCTTGGATTTGACGGTGTTGATGCTGTTCGTCAAGGCAAAGTGATTGAACTGGATCTGGCTGAAACGGATGCAGGCAAAGCCGAAGCCTCGGTTACGCAGATGTGTGAAAAGCTGCTGGCGAACACCGTCATCGAAGATTTCAAGGTGGAGATACTCTGATGCGTTCCGCCGTTATCGTTTTCCCCGGTTCCAATTGTGACCGCGACATGGCTGTAGCACTTGAACGTGCCAGCGGTGTTAAAGCGCAAATGGTCTGGCACAAAGATGCGTCACTGCCGGACGGGCTTGACGTTGTCACCATTCCCGGCGGTTTTTCCTTTGGGGATTACTTGCGTTGTGGGGCTATCGCGGCCCGCTCGCCGATCATGCGTTCTATTGTGGATTTTGCCAACAAAGGTGGACATGTTCTGGGCGTGTGTAACGGCTTTCAGGTGTTGATAGAAGCTGGCCTTCTACCTGGCGCATTGATGCGCAACTCAGGTTTGAAGTTTGTCTGCAAAAATACTGAAATCAAAGTGGAAACATCAAACAGCCCTTTCACAAACGCTTACACCAAAGGCGAGAAAGTTACTTACCCCATCGCCCATCACGATGGAAACTACGTAGCTGATGCATCACTTGTGGAACGCCTGCGTGGCGACGACCGCATTGCGTTTACCTATATGGATAACCCGAACGGTTCCACAGCGGATATCGCCGGAATTTTATCGGAAAACCGTCGCGTGCTTGGCATGATGCCTCACCCTGAACGCCTAAACGATCCGGAATTAGGCGGTGTAGACGGTAACAAGATGTTCACATCTCTGGCCGAGTCTCTCGTATCCGCCTAACCTAGCG
>DFBD01000108.1:1003-21751 GCA_002367255.1 Rhodobacterales bacterium UBA3089
TTCTTTCCTAAAATCACTCATTTCTCCTTTGTTGTTCAAAGGTCTTAGGGCGGTTATTTGCCTATATCCAATCAAAGATGCTTGAGGGAATGTTAGCAACCCCTTACTTCTAAACTTATGAAAACTGCGAGATTACCAACCCTACGGCGTCCAAATTTACGGTTGATCCAGATTCTCCTCTGGGTGGGTCTGCTATTTTTGGCACTGGTCCTTTGGGCTTCCTCCAGTTTTCTGACAGACAGGTTTACCACCGAACAACGCGAAAAATCGCTTCAACGCGCCGGACTTTACGCCAGCACAATATCCGCAACATTGCAGCGAAATGCCTACGTGCCTTTGTTGCTATCCCGCGACCAAACGCTTATTTATGCATTAATTACAGGTGATTACTCGGCGACTTCGACGCGGTTGATCTCCTTTCAACAGGATCTATCGGCTGCGTCGATCATTCTGATGGACATTAACGGGCTGGTGGTAGCTGCCACAGAACCCCGGGACATTTTTGTTGAAGAAGAACGGCCCGGTTTTTTTGTGCGGGCCCTTCGGGAAAATGATACCGTATTTCAAGCCCTTCGAATTGACGGTAAAGTTAACGGATTCTACTACGCCCGAAAAATCGAGTTCGAGGATCAAAGCATCGGTGTAATCGTCGTGGAGGTTGATCTTCAACGGCAAGAAAGCTTTTGGCGTCGAAGCGGGGCAAACGTAGTTTTGTCCGATTCCACAGGGGATATTCTGCTCGCATCGCAACCCGAATGGCGTGATACAACCCTTCAGGATTTGTTAATCTCGACCTATCGCCCAACCCCGTCGGAACGCCTGTTTGGTAATACGGACCAACCCTCGCCGCAGTCGTTCGTTCATATTGACGATCGGCGCCTGCTGGTTAGCGAGGTAGGCGTTGGCTTTCTGGGTTGGGACCTAAGCTATTTTGCGTCGCTAGAAGACGTAGAAGCGCGTGTGAATGCATTTATCGCGTTGGAACTGATGCTTTTGGCGATGTTGGCTGCGGTTACCTTCTATCTGATATCACGCAAAACCACACGTAAATCTACAGAAATACAGGCTGAATCTGCCGAATTGCGCCGCCTGAACAAACGCCTTTCCAGCGAAATTGAACAACGTCAACGGGCTGAACAAATGCTGGAAACAGCAGAACAAAGCTTGGAGCAAGCCTCCAAACTGGCAGCATTGGGGCAAATGTCGGCTTCCGTTAGCCACGAGCTAAACCAGCCCTTGGCGGCAATGCGAACCTACTTGGCTGGCGCGCGCCTGTTGTTGCAGCGAAACCGGACCGAGGAAGCTCTGATCAGCTTTCAGCGTATAGATGATTTGATAGAGCGCATGGGGGCGATTACCAAGCAACTGAAATCTCATGCAACCAAGGCGTCCGATTTGACGGTCAAAGTTGATTTGCGCGAATCTGTGGTCTCGGCCTTATCAATGATGGCGCCGCAGCTTGGGCAAACGCAGGTAAATATCGTGCGGAACTTGGGCGATCAAGCCGCCTATGTCGTTGGTGATCCGGTTCGTATCGAACAGATTATCGTTAACCTTTTGCGTAACGCCCTCGACGCGGTGAAACCCATTGAAGACAAGCGGATCGAGATTACATTGAAGGTCGAAGACGCCATATCCCTGGCCGTTCAGGACAACGGCACCGGAATCGAGGATGCCAGCACCCTGTTTGAACCCTTTGCAACCACAAAGAAACCCGGCGAAGGGGTGGGTCTAGGCCTCGCTATTTCCGCCGGATTTGCGAGCGATATGGGTGGTAAATTAACAGGGCGCAACGCAACCCCCGTCGGGGCGATATTTGAATTACAACTACCTCGGGCACTCGCCCAGTAACTATCGGAGTCAGCATGTCGGAAACATTAAAAGTCGCAATCATCGATGACGAAGCAGATATGCGGGCGTCGATCAGCCAGTGGTTGGAGCTTTCGGGCTTCAAAACTGTAACTTTTGAGACTGCGAACGAGGCGATAACCTCGTTGGGTGCGGATTTCCGTGGTATCGTTTTGTCCGACATCCGTATGCCCGGAATGGACGGGATGGAGCTGTTAAAACGTCTCCACACGGTTGATTCCGCGTTACCTGTAATCCTGATTACAGGGCATGGTGATGTACAAATGGCCGTCGATGCGATGCGGATAGGCGCATACGATTTCGTCGAAAAACCCTTCGACCCCGAGCGTTTAGCCGATTTGGCGCGCCATGCAATAGAGGCGCGGCGTTTAACCCTTGATAACCGTGCTTTGCGACGCGAGCTATCTGACGGTTCCGTCCTGCTTCGTAAAATTATGGGCAACAGCCCGCAGATTGAAAAGCTGCGCGAGGACATCCTGGACCTCGCCCAAGCTGACGCAAACGTGTTGATCACGGGGGAAACCGGAACCGGTAAAAGTCTGGTTGCGCGCGGCATTCATGCCTGTGGTTCACGGCAGGGAAAGCCGTTTTATTCCTTAAATTGCACAGCTTTGAACGAGAAAGAAATGCTCGCTCGGTTATTTGGACCAGCAATAGACGCTGAAAATCGCCCTGTTATGGCCTCAAGTACGCCCTGCACGCTTTGCTTGGAGGATGTGCATTCCCTATCCGAAGCCGTTCAAAGCCGCCTGTTGGCAGCCTTGGAAAAGATGGATGCGGATGGCGAAGAGAACATCGTTCGCATTCTTTCAGTTTCAGGTGTTCCAATCGACGAAACCCAGAAAGTTTTACGTCCGGACCTTTATTACCGTCTTGCAAACATGGAAGTGGCCGCGCCGACCCTTCGTGAACGTGGCGAGGATGTCCTGATCCTGTTCACCCGGTTTTTACAACTGTTTTCCGAAGATTACGGTTGCGATGTTCCCGAACTCACAGCGCAGGATGCCGCCAACCTGCTGCAAGCGGCATGGCCAGGGAACATCCGCCAACTACAAAACCTCGCGGAACGCGCGGTGCTGCAATCCCGGCGCGGCGAAACTGGTATTGCGTCTTTGTTGACCGACGAAGGGTTGCGGGAGCCGTCTGAACAGACCGGCGAGAAACCATTGAAGGAGCATGTCGAAGCATTCGAGCGCATGTTGATCGAAAACGCCCTGCGTCGAAATCGTGGATCTGTTGCGTCAGTGATGGAGGAACTCGCCCTACCCCGCCGTACCTTGAACGAAAAAATGGCGAAATACGGGCTTAGCCGCGGGGACTACGTTTAGGCGTATTTAGCTAACTCGGTGGCCAAATCTCCGTAACCGGTGTAGCGTCGCTCATAAACCAACCCCAGACGTTCCGCAGCTTCCTCGGCCAACGTGTCTAGGTCGGGTTGGTTTGTTTGCGCCAGATAAACCAGCTTTTCGTAATTACCGAAAAGCATATCCCGCAGTTGTGGGTGCCGATCTAGCCCCATGGGTTTCCAGACGAAACTGTCGAACTGTCGTACCAGAAAATCAGTCAGGTAAAATGCTGTGAATTCTGTATCCGCGTGGGCCGCGAATGCTTCATTCCCTTCGAAAAAGCTGTAACAATGCGGCCCCTCAGCCATTGTTACGCCCAATTCATCGCACCGTGTTTGCAAAAGCCCACCCGTACCACAATCTGCATATACAACGAAAATATCGTCATACGTGTCACGGGCATTAACCACCATGGCTTCAATCGCGTCAGGGATTTTCTCGGGCGTCAGATGCAAATTGGCAGGCAAACACTGCAAATCCATATGTGTCCAGCCGTTAACTTTGATTAACGCTAAAATTTCGCGTGCTAACGCCCCACACGCTACCAAAAGAACACGGGCACCCGTAGTGTCCGCGTTCAATCCATCAGTTGTCAGTTGTTCATCCGTGTAGGACATCGCGTATAATCAGGCGGAAAGCTGGTTATGCTTTTTTGCCATGAGTTCCTTGGCTGTTTCCACGGTCACAGCCGCATCCCGACAGTATGCATCAGCACCAATCGCTTTGCCAAACTCTTCGTTTAGCGGCGCACCACCAACTAACACGATATAATCATCGCGCTTGCCTTGTTCGACCAATGTATCAATGACGACTTTCATGTACGGCATTGTGGTCGTCAGCAAGGCCGACATTCCCAAAATATCTGCGCCCTCGGATTCCAGCGCCCCGATATATTCCTCTAACGAATTGTTAATGCCAAGATCGTGGATTTCAAATCCGGCACCTTCCATCATCATCCCGACGAGGTTTTTACCGATGTCGTGGATGTCCCCTTTAACCGTGCCGATAACCATCTTGCCCAGACGCGGTGCGCCGGTTTCGATTAGCAAAGGTTTAAGGATTGCCATCCCCCCCTTCATTGCGCCCGCAGCCAGAAGGACTTCGGGAACAAACAGGATGCCATCGCGAAAGTCGACACCTACGATAGCCATACCTTCAACAAGCGATTTGGTTAAGATATCGTAAGGCGTCCATTTGCGTTCCAGCAGAATGTTAACACCCTCTTCGATTTCTGCCTTCATGCCGTCATAAAGGTCATCCATCATTTGTAGAACGAGCTCTTCATCGTTCAGTTCGCTTAAAATTAGGTCGTCTTCTTCATCAGACATGGCGGTATTCCTAAGTGTGTGCGGGTTGTAATCTCAACTTTGAGTTACAGGGCAATATGTAATGCGTTCTCGGCAGTATACGACAGTCGCTAGACAGTATCCGACTTAAGCGTCGCGACGACGATTCCTGCGTTTAGGTGCGGTTCCAGCATCAAGGCCGTCTGAATCAGACGAAAATTCGCCAAGTGTGGCGCGAATAGTGTCTGCATCCGGGACCGGACCTCGTGGTCGGGATTCCAGTGCAGCCTTCATCGCAACCAGATGTTCGGGCAATGTACCACAACACCCGCCAATAATTTTTGCCCCTGCGTCGCGTGCCAGCAAAGCGTATTCGCCCATCAGTTCCGGCGTTCCATCGTAATGGATATGCCCGTGAACATACTTCGGAATGCCTGCATTACCCTTGGAAACCACTGGTATCGAAGTATTGGCCTTGCCAAACCCGATCAACGTGCGCAGCAGATCCGAGGCCCCGACCCCGCAGTTCGCGCCAAATGCGATCGGTTTGTTCTCAAGCCCTTCGACCATCGCAACCATATCGGTTGCGGTTACACCCATCATGGTGCGGCCAGCGGTATCAAAGCTCATTGTGCCCACCCAGGGCGCACCAACGTTTTGGAACGCCTTCGCGGCCGCTTTGTATTCTTCCGGCGCGGAAATGGTTTCCAGCCAAAGCACATCGGCCCCGCCTTCCATCAAACCTTTGGCTTGCTCCTCGAAAATCTCGACAGCACTGTCAAATGACAACTCCCCTACCGGCTCCATAATCTCGCCCGTTGGCCCAACGGAGCCCGCCACGACAATCTTACGACCAGCAGCATCAGCAGCCTCGCGCCCGATTTCGGCAGCAATCCGGTTAAGTGTAAACACGTCATTCTGACGGTCATGCAACTTTAGCCGTGAAAAGTTACCGCCAAATGAATTTGTCAGAAAAATATCGCTGCCAGCATTGATAGCGCCGTCATAAAGCGCGCGGATGCGGTCAGGATGGGTTTCGTTCCAAATCTCGGGGGCCTCGCCCGCCTCTAACCCCATGTTAAACAGGGTCGTACCGGTGGCACCATCGCCAAGCAGCCAATCGCGCTCGGCTAGTAGTTCGCTTAGAAGGTCGGTCATGCCGTCAAATCCTCTTCTCTAAAGTAATGCGTTGGAAATCTGCCTAATACGTTGGATCATCGCGCGCAACCCATTGGATCGTTGCGAGGACAAATGTTGATCGAGCCCTAAGCGCCCCATCTCCTCCTGCGCCTCGACTTTCAGCGCCTCAGAGGGTGTTAACCCGTCGTAAAGGGCGTGCAGAACGGCGATCAATCCGCCAACAATCATCGCATCGGATTCGCCTTGAAAGCCAATACGGGCATTTGCCCCCTCGCCATCAATTTCAGGAACGATCCAGACCTGCGAAGCGCAACCCTCGACTTTAGTCGCAGGGATTTTCTGACCTTCACTCAACGGAGTCATTTTTTTACCAAGATCAATTACATAACGATAACGATCTTCCCATTCGTCGATGAATTCGAAATCCTCGACTATCTCTTCAAAACGTGCTGTGGCCATTGGTTTCTCCTTTAATCGAGTGATTTAGTCACTTAAAGGCAACCCGTCTAGTCCGACGTGTTGACGCAACCAGAAATCGTTTACAGTTCGATGATTTTTACACCCTTGGGCGTGGCTGACAGGGCGATCTCGCCATTACGCAGGCGCAAAGCATCATCCCCGAAAACCTCTTTACGCCAACCGTTTAGGGCTTTTACGTCCTCATCGTCACCATTCGCAATCGCATCCAGATCATTTGCGGTTGCAATCAATTTTGGAGCAACTTTGTATCTCTCGGCTTTGGACTTAAGCAATACCCGAAGCAAATCCCCAAGCGATTCTGTACCGTTTTTCTTTACGCGTGCTAGTGGCGCTTTTGGTAAATCTTCCTGTGGGCATGCCTCGCCTGCTTTCACAGCGGCCAAAATTCCGTCCGCTATCGCGCCTTTACGAGCCTCGCGCAGCAAAAGGCGCGAACGGTTAAGATCTTCGTAGGTTTTCGGGCGAGTCGAGGCCAGTTCGATCAACGCATCGTCTTTCATCACACGGTTGCGCGGGATATTGCGTGTCTGTGCGGTGATCTCGCGAAATTGAGCCAGCTCCCGGACAACGGCCAGAAAACGACCGGATGTTGTGCGGGTTTTCAGGCGTTTCCAAGCATTGCGCGGCTCTATCCGATAGGTCGCCGGATCGGTTAGAATTGCCTCTTCCTCGGTCACCCAACTGGTGCGGTCTGTCTTTGTTAACTGTTTATCAAGGTGTTCATAAATAACCCTAAGATGCGTCACATCCGCCAGCGCATAGGTTTTCTGTTTATCAGACAGCGGTCGACGACTCCAATCTGTGAAACGGGAAGACTTGTCGACGCCCGCATTGACAATCTGGCGGACCAGTTTTTCGTACCCCACCTGTTCTCCAAAACCGCAAACCATCGCGGCGATTTGCGTGTCGAAGAACGGCTCGGGTATCACCCCGCCTTCAATGCAAAAAATCTCCAGGTCCTGACGGGCAGCATGGAATACTTTCACAACGTCGGTGTTTTTGAAAAGCTCGTACATCGGTGCCAGATCAATGCCGTTGGCGAGTGGGTCGATAATCACCGCGTTTTCATCGCCCTCGCCCGGATAGGCCATCTGAACCAAGCACAGTTGCGAATAGTAAGTGCGTTCACGCAGGAATTCCGTATCCACAGTCACATAGGGCTGTGAAGCACATTCGTCACAGAACTTGGCTAAATCTTCTGTCTTTGTAATAGTTTTCATCGTTATCCGTTCTGTGCGTCGGCACGGGATTTCCCTGCCACATCTTGCGCCAGTGTTGCCGCCATAAATCTGTCGAGGTCGCCATCAAGAACACCTTGTGTATCAGATGTTTCCTCGTTTGTGCGTAAATCTTTAACCATTTGGTAGGGTTGCAGAACGTAAGACCGTATCTGGTTGCCCCAACCCGCATCGCCCTTACTTTCGTGCGCGTCCTGAATGGATTCAGTTCGCTTGCGCATCTCTATTTCATAAAGCCGCGATTTAAGCGCGGCCATACAGTTAGCCCGGTTTTGGTGCTGCGATTTAACCGAACTTGTCACGACAATCCCCGATGGAATATGCGTGATACGCACCGCGGAATCCGTGGTGTTAACGTGCTGACCACCCGCCCCCGAGGAACGAAAAGTGTCCACACGAATATCCGACGGGTTAATATCAATCTCGATATTATCGTCGATCACCGGATACACCCAGACCGAGCTGAACGATGTATGACGTTTTGCGGCACTATCAAACGGCGAAATTCGCACCAACCTATGAACACCGCTTTCGCTTTTCAACCAACCGTAGGCGTTATGCCCTTTGATCTGATAGGTCACCGATTTAATGCCAGCCTCGTCGCCCGCGTTATACGACATAGTCTCGACGCTATAGCCCTTCTTCTCGGCCCAGCGAACGTACATACGTGCCAGCATCGATGCCCAGTCGCAGCTTTCCGTGCCACCTGCCCCGGCGTTGATCTCGATGAACGTGTCGTTGGCATCAGCTTCACCACTAAGCAAGGCTTCTAGTTCCAGCTTGGCGGCAAGAACCGTCAATTTGGCGATTGTGTTCTCGGCGTCAGTGATAACCTCTTGGTCGTCTTCCATCTCGCCCAACTCGATCATATCGACGTTATCTTGCAGATCACCCGCCAGAGATTTGTAATTGTCCATGGCATCAACAAGATTCTGACGTTCCCGCATCAGCTTTTGTGCGCGTTCAGGATTGTCCCACAATGTCGGGTCCTCGGACATCGCGTCGAATTCTTCCATGCGGTGCGCGGCGGTTTCCCAATCCATACGTTGGCGCAGTAGGTTCAGCGATTTCTCGATCTCGACGACCTGTTTTTCTGTTTCTGCGCGCATTGGTAGGCTCCGAAAGGATGTGTTGAGTTAGCCGTATCTAACCAACCCAGCCAAAAGGGTAAAGAGGTGTCAGTAAAGCCCGCCGCTGGAAAGCCCGCCGAAGGTCGGCTTGACGGGGATGATAACCTGTTCGCCACCGATAATGACGGTCTCGTAGGTTTCGCCCTCGCCGCGGTTAAAGAACAGCAAATCGCGGCCCATCACAAAACCGCCATCGATGAACTCGCCATATGAACCGTAGCCCGGTTCTTCACCCTGACGGAACAACTCGCTGACAACATAATCGCCCTCTTCGTCGTCATTCAGGCGCACGCCAGTGTAGCGGTCGATCTTAACAAACACCGAACCTGGTGGCACTTCGTGATCCACAGTTGGGAACATTTCCAATGCCACTTTCATGAATTCCGAAAATACCGGCCCACAGAGTGTTCCACCATAAGCCCCGCGGCCCATCGGTTTCGGCGTATCGAACCCGATATAACAGCCCGCCACGATCTTGGGCGTAAACCCGATGAACCACGCGTCTTTCGCTTGGTTGGTCGTACCGGTTTTGCCCGCGATAGGCACATTCAGAACCGCGCCGACCGTGCTGGCCGCCGTACCATTACGCACAACCCCCTGCATCATCGAGGTCAGCTGGTACGCTGTAATATGGTCCATAATCCGGACCGAGTTGTCTTTGACCCAGGGTTCGCGATCCATGGCCATTTCAAACCCCTGACAATCCTCGCAGTCGCGTTGATCGTGGCGGAAAACGGTGTTGCCATAGCGATCCTGCACGCGATCCACCAAGGTTGGTTCCACACGTTTACCGCCGTTTGCAAACATCGCATATGCGGCTACCATCTTGAACAGTGTCGTTTCGCCTGCGCCAAGCGAATAGGAAATCAACTCGGGCATATCATCATAAACGCCGAAACGTTCGGCATAAGCGCTGACCACGTCCATTCCGACGTTTTGGGCGATACGGATGGTCATCAAATTTCGCGAGTATTCAATCCCCGTGCGCATCGGCGCCGGACCATAAAACTTGCGCGAGGAATTCTGCGGCCGCCAAATACCTTCGGCGGTTTCCACTTCGATCGGGGCATCAACCACGATCGTTGCGGGCGTATAGCCATTGTCCAGCGCAGACGCAAAAACGAAAGGTTTAAATGCCGAACCCGGTTGGCGGTTTGCCTGTGTGGCGCGATTGAAGACGCTGGTCTGGTAACTGAATCCGCCTTGCATCGCCAAAACGCGCCCGGTTTGTGTGTCCATAGCCATGAACGCGCCTTGCAAGGCGGGCACTTGCTGCATTTCCCAGAACTGGAACTCGTCGCCTTTCATGTTGGCCGAAACAAGAACCACGTCGCCAAGTGCCCAAATATCCGACGCTATTTTCGGAGTGCCGCGCGGGTTGTTATCCTCGTCAACCGTGCGCGCCCATGTGGTGTCGGCTACCTTCAGATAATGTCCGTCTTCGTCTTCCTCGACACCTTCAATGCCAATGCGAACCGAACTGTCACCAACCTTGGTTACAACCGCCAGGTGCCAATCCTCAACATCACGCGGCAGGCGGAGATCGTCCAGCGCATCACGCCACTCTTCTTCAGACAAGGTATCTGCGGCTTCGATGTTGGCCAATGGTCCCCAGTAAATTTCCAACGCCCGATCATATTCAACAAGCCGGTTTTGCAACGCCTTGGCCGCAACACGTTGCAGTTCAGGATCCATAGTTGAACGAATAGCCAAACCACCGGAAAATAATTCCTCTTCCCCGATCGAGCGGGATAGCTGGCGGCGAATTTCGTCAGTAAAGTAACTGCGCGGCGGCATTTGAGATCGCGCCGAGGGCAGCTCTCCACCCTGTACGGTTAACAATGGTGCTGCTGCGGATGTCTCAAATTCTTCCTCGGTGATATACCCGTTCTCGAACATTTCTTTAAGGATGAAATTCCGGCGGCTGACAGCTTTGTCGTGGTTACGAACCGGATGGTAATCGTTTGGTGCTTTTGGGTGTACTGCTAGGAAAGCCGCTTCCGCAACTGACAACTCCTCAAGCGTCTTGCCGAAATATGTCTGAGCAGCCGCGGTTACCCCGTAAGAGTTACGGCCCAGAAAAATTTCGTTAAGATATAGGCTGAGGATTTCATCTTTGCTTAGTATATTGTTAACTCGGGCCGCTAGTACGATTTCTTTGACCTTACGCTCCAGTTTGCGCGAACCATCCAGCAAGAAATTCTTCATAACCTGCTGTGGAATGGTCGAGGCCCCACGGAGTCTCTCCCCTCTCGCTGCATCAATCAACGCTTTCAAAATCCCCAAGGGGTCGTAACCGGCATGGTTATAGAAGTTCTTGTCTTCGGCACTGATAAAGGCGGCTTTAACCACTTCAGGGATTTCATCAATCGGTGTGAATATCCGCCGTTCGCGCGCGAATTCATCCATAACCAATCCGCGACCCGAATATATCCGGGACAAGGTTGGTGGTTCATATAGTGCCAGCTGTTCAGGGTTAGGCAGGTCTTGGCTGTAAATCCAGAATAGGGTCATCAACCCCATTCCGCCCATAATTACGCCTAAAATGGCCCAACTAAACAGGAACCCGAATAAATTCAAAATGGCTCTTAGCAAACGACTCTACCTCCGTGTCATCTCTCCGTATAGTCGAGGGCGCGCGGGGCGTCAAAACTCCATTGGGGGTATGCCCCTAATTTAGGCATGTGTCGGAAATAATTCGCCGATTGCTACTTATATTGTGATTTAGGTTGTATTACATTCAAGCGTAAGGCTAATGTAGCCGAACTGGGTCCGTTGTGAATAGCATGTTCCGGATGTCAGTCGAAAAGTTTTGTTGCATCCGTGCATTATTGGCAGTGAATGCCACGCGGAATGTGACAGGCGCTAAGCGCCACCCGCTAATTCTGCGCTATCCGTTAGATGGTTGCAGCTACAACAATCAGGCACTTTTTTGTGCCGGAGAGATAACCGCGATGAAACGCGTTGATACAGGCAGAGAATTTCACGGGGGCAGTTTGCCTTCCGTTTTTGCTATGTCCGCGCGTTATTCCCAAAAATATAGCACGTCCAGCCCGCCGTCGTTAGTAAACGAGGCGCCGCCCGGCCGTCGCAGAAAGCTTACATGTCAAAGAAAATGCTTATCGATGCCACCCACGCCGAGGAAACTCGGGTTGTGGTGGTTGAAGGAAACAAGGTTGACGAATTTGACTTTGAATCCCTTAATAAACGCCAGCTCGCTGGCAATATCTACCTAGCAAAAATCACGCGGGTTGAACCCTCGCTTCAGGCTGCATTCGTTGATTACGGTGGGAATCGTCATGGTTTCCTTGCGTTTTCCGAGGTACATCCGGATTACTACCAAATCCCCGCTGCGGATCGTAAGGCTATTCTTGATGAAGAGGCCGAAGACGTAGCCCGCCAGCGCGACGAAGAAGAAAAAGCCGAACTGACCAAATCCCGTTCGCGCCGTCGTCGTCGCAAACCAACAGAGGCCGCCAGCGATGGTGCGCCAAGTGTCGAAGATGCGGTGATCTCAGAAGAAGCCCCGGGTGAAGGCGATCAACCCGATATCGTTGAAGTGCCCGAAGCACCAAGCGAAGCCCCTGTAGAAGTCGCGGCCAAGGAAGCTGCGACTGAAGAAGCTGTGGCCGAAGAAACACCTGAGGCTCCGGCCGACGACTCCAAGGAAGCCCCTGTTTCTGAAGAAGCGACAGAAGAAGCCAAACTGGAAACACCGGAGGAGCAGCCAGAAGTTGACGCCCCTGCCGAGGAGGTCATTACCGAAAAGGTAAAGGAAGCCCCTGCTCCACGTCGTCAACGCGCACGCCGTTACAAAATTCAGGAAGTTATCAAGGTTCGTCAGATCCTGCTGGTTCAGGTCGTTAAAGAAGAACGCGGCAACAAAGGTGCGGCCCTGACAACATACCTGTCCCTAGCTGGCCGGTATTGCGTTCTTATGCCAAATACGGCACGTGGCGGCGGCATTAGCCGTAAGATCACCAACGTCAGCGACCGCAAAAAACTGAAAGATATCGCAAGCAGCATCAACGTGCCGCAAGGCGCAGGCCTGATCGTCCGGACCGCTGGTGCAAAACGCACCAAGACCGAGATCAACCGCGATTACGAATACCTGCTGCGCCAATGGGAACAGATCCGCGAATTAACGCTGAAATCCATGGCGCCCGAGCATATCTACGAAGAAGGTAGCCTGATTAAACGTTCGATCCGCGATCTTTATAACAGCGAAATCGACGAGATCATCATCGATGGTGAACGTGGCTATAACGAGGCCAAGGAATATATGGGCATGCTCATGCCTTCCCACGCCAAGAACGTTAAGCTTTATAAAGACGTGCTGCCGCTATTTTCACGCTTTCAAGTCGAAACATACCTTTCGGGCATGTTCAACCCGACGGTTCAGCTGAAATCCGGTGGCTATATCGTTATCGGCATTACCGAGGCCCTTGTAGCTATCGACGTGAACTCCGGTCGTGCGACCAAAGAAAGCTCGATCGAGGAAACCGCGCGTAAGACAAACCTTGAAGCTGCCGAAGAAGTTGCGCGGCAACTGCGTCTGCGTGACCTCGCTGGCCTGATCGTGATTGATTTCATCGACATGGAAGACCGCCGCAACAATATCGCGGTTGAAAAACGCATTAAAGACAAGCTGAAAACCGACCGTGCCCGTATCCAGATCGGCCGTATTTCCAGCTTTGGTTTGATGGAAATGTCACGCCAACGTCTGCGCCCGGGTATGTTGGAAGCCTCCACTCAGCCTTGCCCGCATTGCCACGGCACGGGGATTACGCGTTCCGACGATTCCATGTCGCTGGCCATTCTGCGCGAGCTTGAAGAAGAAGGCGTTCGCCGTCGTTGCAAAGAGGTGCTCGTTAGTGTGCCGATCAACGTCGCGAACTACATGCTGAACCAGAAACGTGAACACGTCGCGATGATCGAAGGGCGTTTTGGTCTTTCCGTCCGTATCGAGGCTGACCCGCATTTGATCAGCCCTGAATACCGTGTCGAGCGTTTGAAGGTAGCAACGCGCATCGTTCCCGAACCCGAGGTTCTGGAAACAGCGGCCATCGAATACGCACCGGAAGTCCTTGAAGATAACGCGGATACCGTATCTGCTACGCCTGAAACTGACGAGGAAGGTGCGCCCAAGAAACGTCGTCGTCGTCGTCGTCGTGGTGGTAAAGGCCGCAATGGCGATCAACAGAACGGTGAAGAGACTTCGGAAGAAAACTCCGAGACCGAGGCCGCTTCTTCGGACGAAGTAACCGAAGAGAAGCCTGCCGAAGACGAAAAACCGAAGCGTTCTCGTACGCGCCGTCGTAAAACGGACGTAGTGGTCGAGGATAAAGCCGAAGAAAATGCTGATACAGCCGAGGCCGAAGCGCCCGCGCTTGTAGAAGTTCCCGAAGGCAAACCCGAGGTTGCAGAAAAGCCCAAGCGCAAACGTGCACCCCGTAAGCCAAAGGTCGTCGAAGAAGTCGTGGAAGCACCAGTTGAAGCTGTTGCGCCCGAACCGGCACCCGAGCCGGAACCTGTACCCGAACCCGAACCGACGCCCGAGCCGGAGCCCGTACCCGAGCCGGTAGTTGAACAAAAACCGGAAGAACCCCAAAAGCCAAAACGGCGCGGTTGGTGGTCTCTTAAATAAGTTAACGAAAAGGCCTCGATCACGGGGCCTTTTTACTATCCATCCATGATTTCAAACGCCGAACACCCTCGACAATATCTTCGGTCGAACGGGCGTAGGAAAACCGTAGGGTCGTATGCCCCCGCACCGGGTCAAAATCGACACCGGGGGTGACGGCCACGCCAGCCTCAAGTAAAATCAGTTTTGCCAATGTCACGCTGTCATCGGTCAACTCGGAAACGTCGGCGTAAATATAAAATGCCCCGTCAGGTGGTGCGATCCTGTCGAAACCAGCCTTTGGTAACTCCTCCAGCAACAACGCGCGATTGCGTTCATACATCACCAGATTATCCTCCAACTCCCCAACTGAATCCATCGCAGCCAGTGCAGCGATTTGCGAAGCATGGGGCGCACAAATAAACAGGTTTTGCATCAGGCGCTCTAGACTTCGGACATGCCCTTCCGGCACAATCATCCAGCCTATCCGCCATCCCGTCATTGAAAAGTACTTAGAAAACGAGTTGATCACGTATACATCATCACTGATTTCCAGGGCGGTAACGGCTTTTTTACCATACTCAATTCCGTGATAAATTTCATCGGAAATAAACGCGATATCCTGCGCCTTGCAATGCGAAATCAACGCGCCCAAGGTATCCTTGTCAAGCATTGTCCCTGTCGGGTTAGCCGGACTAGCCACCAACAATCCCGCAAGATCATCCTGCGCTTGCAATTCCTCAACAGTTGGCTGGAACCGCGCTTCTAAGCTAGTCGGGATACTTACAACATCAATATCGAGCGCCTTCAGGATATTCCGGTAACTCGGATACCCCGGATCCCCAATCGCCACCCGATCCCCCGCATCGAACAGACTTATGAAAGCCAGTTGAAACGCTGCCGACGATCCGGCCGTAACCACCACGCGTTCAGGTGAAACCGTGACCCCGTACCAGTCTTTATACAATTGGGCAATTCGCACCCGCAGTTCCGGCAAACCAAGGGCAACCGTGTACCCCAAGGCCCCGTCGTCCATGGCGCTTTTCAACGCGGTAACCGCATCAGCAGGTGCCCCTGTAGAAGGCTGGCCCACCTCCATATGAATGATGTGTCGCCCTGCATCTTCCTCAAGACGGGCGGCTTCCATCACGTCCATGACGATAAACGGGTCCACATCACTTCTTCTTGAACGACGCATGCAAAAACTCCTATATGGTGCAAAAAGTAGTTTGTTGGATAGCGTGTCCGGCAATTGATGCCAATGGGAACTTGGATTCTGGGCTGTTTCCCTGTATCGCGGCATAAATGTTAATCAAAGGTAAGACTATGAACATATTCAAGACTATACTGATTGCAGGCGTTACCCTTTTCGGGGCTACGTTCGCGCAGGCCCAAGGCCTGGAAAATATGACTGATGCCGAGCGTGAGGTCTTCCGGTCCGAGGTTCGCGCGTATCTGCTGGACAACCCCGAAGTTATACTTGAGGCCATTCAAGTGTTGGAACAACGCCAAGCTCATGAAGAGGCGCAAAGCGATATCGATCTGGTTAAAGACAACTTCGAAGAACTTACCCGGGACGGTTTCTCCTGGGTTGGTGGTAATCCCGACGGTGCGATCACCATCGTCGAATTTTCCGATTACCGTTGCGCTTATTGTAAGCGTGCCCATTCCGAAGTCGCCACCCTGCTGGCCGCAAACGATGATGTACGGCTTGTATTGAAGGAATTCCCAATCCTTGGGGCGGACTCGACGCTTGCATCAAGGGCGGCAATTTCGGTTCTTACCCAACAAGGGAATGAGATATATGGCGCGTTCCACGACCTGCTGATGGCACGTAACGGCGCAATAAACATCAAAACCTTGTCGCGCCTTGTGAAGAATGCCGGCGGTGATGCGGATCTTATGGTTGCCCATCTGGATGATCCGCTCGTTGATGAAATCATTGCAAAAAACCGCGACCTGGCTAACCGTATGAAAATAACCGGCACGCCGTCATTCCTGATTGGAACTGAAATGCTGCGCGGGTTTGCTCCAGCTTCGGCGATGCAAGACTTTGTTGACCGCGCCCGCTCCCAGCTTTAATCAAGCCGCCCACATTTAGTAAGTCTTTTCGGCATCTGTGCTTTCCAGCGGGTGCCGAAATGCGTATAAGTGTTCCCAGAGCCAAATATCGGCGTAACCGGAAGAAATCCCGAGGAAATCATGGGCGACAAAAAACAAAACACCGACATAGACTTCATTACCGCACTGGCTGAACTGCTGCGTACCAATGATCTGACAGAAATCGAAGTTATGCGCGAGTTTGGCAAAGACGATGTCCTGAATGTGCGCGTAGCGCGCCAAACTCAAACCGCGGCAGTCGTCGCTGCCCCTGTGGCTGCGCCGGTTGCCGCAGTTGCCGCTGCCCCTGCCCCTGTGGCAACTGCCCCTGCTGCCAGCGAAGATCCTGCGCAGCTTGCGGGTGCGGTTAACTCGCCGATGGTTGGCACCGCGTATTTGTCCGCCGAGCCGGGCGCCGAAGCGTTCGTTAAGGTTGGTGACACAGTCAAAGAAGGTCAAACCCTTCTGATCGTCGAAGCCATGAAAACCATGAACCAGATACCAGCCCCGAAATCCGGTAAGGTGGCCCGCATTCTGGTTGACGATGGTGCTCCTGTAGAATTCGGCGATCCGCTGATCATCCTAGAATAATCGAGGAACCGGACGCATGTTCAAGAAAATCCTCATCGCTAACCGTGGTGAAATCGCACTTCGCGTAATTCGCGCCTGTAAAGAAATGGGTATTGGGTCTGTCGCGGTGCATTCCACTGCTGACGCTGACGCGATGCATGTGCGCATGGCCGACGAGAGTGTCTGCATTGGCCCACCATCCGGCACGCTTAGCTACCTCTCGATACCCAACATTATTTCGGCCTGCGAGATCACGGGTGCCGAGGCAATTCACCCCGGTTATGGCTTCTTGTCCGAAAACGCCTATTTTGTGCAGATCATCCAAGATCATGGGCTAACGTTTATTGGGCCAACAGCAGACCACATCAACATGATGGGCGACAAGATCACTGCCAAAGAAACCATGAAAAACCTTGGCGTGCCTTGTGTTCCGGGTTCCCCAGGTGGTGTTCCGACAGTTGAAGAAGCGATGAAAATCTCCAACGATATGGGCTTCCCTGTCATTATCAAAGCTACCGCTGGTGGCGGTGGTCGTGGCATGAAGGTTGCCACCACTGCGGACGATCTTGAAGAAGCATTCCGCACAGCGCGTTCAGAATCCAAAGCAGCGTTCGGTAATGACGAAGTCTATATTGAAAAATACCTGACCCTGCCTCGCCACATCGAAATACAGGTGTTTGGCGATGGTAAAGGCAAAGCCGTCCACTTGGGCGAACGCGATTGTTCGTTACAACGCCGTCACCAGAAGGTGCTTGAAGAATGCCCTTCGCCAGTTATCGATGCAAAAACCCGCGCCAAAATCGGCAAAGTTTGCGCTGATGCGGTGGCCTCGATCAATTACGCTGGTGCCGGCACTATCGAATTCCTCTTTGAAAGAGGAGAGTTTTTCTTCATCGAAATGAACNNCCCGCCTGCAAGTTGAACACCCCGTAACCGAGGCCGTCTACGGCGTTGATCTGGTTCGCGAACAAATCCTCGTGGCTGCTGGCGAACCGATGTCCTTTGAGCAAAAAGACCTTGTGCCAAACGGCCACTCGATTGAATGCCGAATTAACGCCGAAAAAGTGCCGGAATTCCGCCCCTCGCCGGGTAAAATTTCACAATTCCACGCACCGGGTGGATTGGGCGTCCGTATGGACAGTCACATCTATGACGGCTACTCAATCCCGCCTTACTACGACAGTCTTATCGCAAAATTGATCGTTCACGCACCAGATCGTGACGCGGCCTTCGCCCGTTTGAAACGCGCATTGGACGAGCTGATCGTCGACGGGGTTGATACCACGACCCCGCTACATCGCGCGCTTCTGGCAGAGCCTGACATCCTGTCTGGTGATTACGACATTCACTGGCTTGAAAACTGGTTAGAGACCACAACCAGCCTTGACTGACAGTACGGAATTAACCCCTGAACTTTTGCTACGCGCATACTGTTCGGGGGTCTTCCCGATGGCTGAAACAGCCAAAGATACTTCTGTATTCTGGGTAGACCCGGAAAAACGCGGCATCCTTCCGCTCGATGGTTTTCACGTCTCAAAAAGCCTCCGGAAACGACTGCTTTCCGGCAAGTATGATTTTACGCTTAACGCGTGTTTCGAATTCGTTCTTGATGCCTGTGCGAACCGCGACGAAACATGGATTAACCCCTCCATCCGCACGCAATATAATGAATTGCATCACCTCGGGTTTGCCCATTCCATCGAAGTATGGAGGGATGGCAATCTCGCCGGTGGTCTTTACGGCGTTTGTATCGGCGGCGCGTTCTTCGGGGAAAGTATGTTTTCCACAATGACCGACGGTTCAAAACTTGCATTGGTCGCACTGGTCGCACGATTAAGAGCAGGTGGATTTAAATTACTTGATACGCAGTTTTTGACCGATCATCTCGCCACAATGGGCGGTATTGAAATCACGCGGGACGAATTTAAGCGCAAACTGGCCTCTGCCTTGGAAGTAAACGCCGATCTTTGGGAGCTGCCCGAAGAAACAACCCCTTACGAGCTTTGGCAGCTAAGCACCCAAACATCGTAACGCGGATGATCCAGCGCGGATAGCGCCGGACTTGATGCAAACATCCACCCAATAAAGCGGGGCGCATCCTCCCGGATATCCTTGATTATCAACTGCGCGAAAGCATCTGAATTTATGTCACCCTGCGGATATCGGCAAGCCAGCAACGTAACCTCCAACCGCTCGAAAGTGACCGTTTCACCGACCGTAATCTCGATATCCAGCGCGGTTCCGTTGATGCGGTCCAATCCGCGAAGCAGCGCGGCTTGGGCTACATCCGAAATTACGGGTTGTAGTTCGACTTCCTGATACGGGACAGGAATGGTGTATTCAGATTCCGAAAGTGTCTCGACGATAATTTCAGTGTCAATTGCATCCAACAGCGACTGTGCAGTCCCCGGCGATGCAGTCATTATGGCGACCAGAAATAGCGCAATTCTACTCGTCATCGCCACCGCCAAATTTTAATAAAAGATTAAGCAAATCTACAGAACCTTGCGTGTAGATAAACTCCCCATCTGGTTCCAGCATAAACGGCGACCCACCCGCCGTAACCTCAAGGAAAGCACCACCAAGCAGCCCGTCGGTTGAGACTTTGATTTCAGCATCATCGGGTATTAACACATGGTTATCGATCGAGACCTTGGTAACAGCCTCATAAGTGTCAGGGTCGAGCGTGATGGACGTCAATGTACCAATTTTCACCCCCGAAAGCTTAACGTCGCTGCCGACATTCAAGCCCGATACACTACGAAAACTGGCACTAAGGGTGTACTTGTTCGTGTCTGTTGAAAAACCACTGACCTGTGTAGCGTAGTACAGAAAACTGCCCGCCACGGCCAAAACCACGGCCCCGATTAGCGTTTCTGATGTGTTGTTTGCCATACCTAAAAGCCCCTTACTCAGGCTGCCAAGCCTCATAATCTGTGGCTTCGGACTTGGCTGATAATATGCTGCCAGGTGGGTGATAGGCTGCGTTTGTCCCGCTCATATTCGGGGTATGCGCCTTTTCCCACGACTTGTGTTGCAACGGTGTTGTGCCGGGACATTCATCAAACGTGTGATGCAGCCATCCATGCCAATCAGGCGAAACGCGCGACCCTTCAATAGGTCCGTTGTAAACCACCCAACGCTTGGATTGGTCTTTGTTGGTGTAATACTTGTTACCAAGATCATCTTCACCAACAAGCACGCCGTTACGCCAAGTGAAAATCTGCGTTCCGTAAGATTGTCCGTTCCACCACGTCAGTACGCGCAAGATAAATTTCATAACGACTCCAGCATCAATTTCTATCAAGCTTATGCCCCAATTTCTTAGGGCAGGTCTAGCCAAATCAGGAGGCAGACGCCGCTTCGCCTTCCTTATCCGAGTAAATGAGCAAAGGTTCGCCTTCGCGTCGAACAGCTTCGGCGTTTACGACAACCTCCTCTACCGTTCCCATGCCAGGCAATTCGAACATCGATTCCAGCAGAATTTCCTCAAGGATCGAACGCAAACCACGTGCGCCGGTCTTCCGCTCGATCGCGCGCGCGGCAATGGCCGTTAATGCATCATCGGTAAAGGTCAGCTGTACATCTTCCATCTCGAACAAGCGTTGGTACTGTTTGACCAATGCGTTTTTCGGCTCGCTCAGGATTGTAACCAGCGCATCTTCATCCAGATCGGTCAACGAAGCAATCACCGGCAAGCGGCCAACGAATTCGGGGATCAAGCCGAATTTCAACAGATCTTCGGGCTCTAATTGCTGCAAAACTTCGCCAACAGGCTTTTCATTATCGTCCTGTACATCAGCCCCGAACCCCATCGCCGTGCCCTTAAAGCGTTGCGCAATGATTTTATCGAGCCCCGCAAACGCGCCACCACAGATAAACAGGATATTGGACGTGTCCACTTGCAGGAATTCCTGCTGCGGATGCTTGCGCCCACCTTGCGGTGGAACCGATGCAATCGTGCCT
>DFBD01000242.1 GCA_002367255.1 Rhodobacterales bacterium UBA3089
AGCATAGCTCTTAAGAATGAAGTGTCTGACATCAGCTCCTATGGTGTCAGACATGGTTACTAAGGGCTCAAAGCGGTCATCCAGATGATCTCGTCTTGGTGTCTACTTTGAAATGCTGATTTGGACCAAATGTCAGAAAGACTAAGACCCACACTGAAAAGTGCGGGCCTCATTTTGTGGACCAATGTATTTATTGGCGGATATCACTATACCCCCGGAGCGAACTCCGGCCTTTTCGTAATAATAATTCGTGACCTTAATCACGGTTGCCCATAAAACGCAGCAGGAACAAGAACAGGTTGATGAAGTCCAGATAGAGGCTTAGTGCGCCCGAAATGGCCATCTTGCCAGCAATGGCTTCGCCGTCTGGCATGCCACGTACCTGCAAGTATTCGTTCTTGATTTTCTGTGTGTCGTAGGCGGTAAGGCCCGCAAAGATCAGCACACCAAGCGCGGATACTGCGAATTCCATCGCCGCACTTTGCAAGAAGATGTTCACGATCGATGCAATAATCAGGCCAACCACACCCATAATCAGGAAGCTACCCCAAGCGGAGATATCCTTTTTCGTGGTGTAGCCGTAAAGGCTAAGGCTTGCGAAGGCGATTGACGTTACAAAGAAGGTCTGCGCAATCGAGTACCCAGTGTAAACCGCGAAGATAGAGCTGATCGACAGCCCCATCAGGCCAGCAAATGTATAGAAGAACATCTGCGCACCGGATTGCGACATGCTGTTAACGGCTTTTCCGAAGAACAGAACCATGCCAAGTGGTGCGAACATAATCACATAGGACAGCGGTGCGGTGAACATCGCTTCGATCATACCAACAGATAAGATGCGTGTTTCCTGGCCATTGATCGCGGCATTCAAATCCGAGCCAACCAACCAGGAGATAATTCCCGTTACAATCATGGCCACAGACATGAGGCCATAGACCTTGTTCATATGTGCCCGTAGACCCGCATCGATTTCCGCAGTGCGGACACCGGCACCAGCGCGACGGACAGTTTCGTATTCGGCCATTAGACCCTCCATTAGTAAACCGTGACGCAGCCCGTTTGAACTGCACGTTACCCACAAGATATTGCCATTAAGTTAACAGTTTTCAAGACAAAACCGCAAAATATCTGTATTTATTCGCGGGATCGTAGTACCTGCGCGGGTCTTGCATTCAATGGACGCAAGGCAAATGCCAGTCCTGCCAGCAAGCTCGCCAAGGCGCCGCCGATTACGATTGCGGCTGCGGAAACCACCTCGAAGGTGAAATCCACCTCCATTACGAAGGTCATCACCGCATATCCGGCCACGCCCCCAAAGGCGATGGCAATCAACCCTGCTGCTGCGCCCAATATGCCTGCGCGCAAGGCAAAACTGCCCAAAATTCGGGCCCGTGTGGCCCCTAGTGTCTTTAGTATCGCAGCTTCATAAACCCGCCTACGTTCACCTGCGGCGGCCGCGCCGATCAACACCACGAACCCCGTTATCAAGGTTGATGCTGCCCCCCAGCGAATGGCCGAGGCTATTCCGGTTAACGCCGCTGTCACCTGATCAATCGCATCGCCAACACGGATCGCGGTGATGTTGGGGAAGGCGTCTGCGACTTCGCGCAGCAATGCGCCCTCGGCTTCGGGGGCCGCGTAGACCGTGGCAATGTGGGAATGCGGGGCATTTTCCAGCGCTGCCGGATTCAAAACCATAAGGAAGTTGATGCCCATGCCTGACCATTCCACATCCCTGAAATTCGTGATGGTGGAGGTAATATCCCGCCCCAAAACGTTAAACGTGATCTGGTCGCCGAGAACCAGCCCCAGTTCTTCGGCATCATCGGCAGTAAAGCTCATCAATGGCGGGCCGGTGTAATCTTGTGCCCACCACTCGCCCTCCGTCAGGGCGACGCCGTTGGGTGGAATGGCGGAATAGGTGATGCCGCGATCGCCCTCTAGGGCCCAGTGGTTTCCAAACACCTCCTTGGCGGGGCGCCCGTTTACTTCGGTAATCATACCTTGCAACATTGGTGCAGATTCAATCTTGGTGACATCCTCGTTTGCGTTAACCAATTCTACAAATTCGTCGCGCTGGTCATTTAGAATATCGAGGAAGAAATACGCAGGGGCGACCGTTGGCAGCTCTTCCGAAATGGCGGTTTGCATATTCGCATCGATCTGCCCGACTGTGGCCAGAACCGATAACCCCAGCCCAAGCGATAAGATAACCGAGGCCGTTTCGCCCCCCGGCCCCCCAACCGCGCCGAGCGCAGAGCGAAGGGCAGGGCGGCCGCGTGCCAGTCGTGATCGCGCTAGCCGTGCTGCGATATACTTCGTTCCCCGTGCCGTAATCGACAAAGTGCCAAGGGCCATTATCACTCCGAACGCTGACCATAGTGCCAGTTTCGGGACGGCGGCAAACCACGTCGACAACCCGACCAGCAGTGCAACCAATCCAGCAATAATCAGCATATAATACCAGCGCGGAAACTTCTGCCCCTCATCAATTTCATCACGGAATAGCCCCGCTGCGCGAATATCAATCGCACGCGCCAAAGGCCAAAGTGTGAAAATCAGCGCGGTTAACATCCCGTAAATCGCGGCCTCTACAATCGGTTCCCAGTAGATCGTGAAATTGGCGGGCACAGGCAGTTGCTGCGCCAATAACGGCCCTACCAGAACCGGAATTCCTGCGCCCAAAATCAACCCGATGGCAACGCCCAGCGTGGCCAACACGCCGATCTGTGTCAGGTAAATCGCCAGAACCATCGCGCGGCTTGCGCCCAGCGTTTTCAAAACGCCGATAGTTTCGTTCTTGGTGCTAAGATACGCGCGCACCGCTGCCGAGACCCCGACGCCGCCAACAGCCAGCCCCGCCAGCCCGATGATTATCAGGAACGACCCGATCCGTTCAACAAATAGGCTAAGGGTGGGGGTGGCGTTGCTCGAATCGCTCCAGCTCATACCTGATTGCCCGAACACTGTTTTTGCGTCGCTCGCCATTGCTGTTTCGTCGGCCCCATCCGGTAAGATCAGGCGATAGTGCGAGTTAAACAACGTCCCTGCGCTCATCAGCCCACTGCCTTCAAGCGCCACGGTTTCAACGATCACCCTTGGCCCAAGGTTGAACCCCAGCGCTGCGCCGTCCGGCTCGTTTGTCAATATGGCCCGAAGCTGAAAATCTGCTGTGCCAAGGCGCAAAATATCGCCAATCTCCGCCCCAAGGCGTTCAAGCAGCGCTTGTTCCGCCACCAAACCCGGCAGTCCATCCGTCATAGCTAAAGCCGCAGACAGGGGCATATCACTGCTTAACCCGACATCGCCACAGAGCGGGTAATTCCCGTCGACCCCCTTGATTTGCACCAGACTACGTTCGCGCGTGGCACCATCGTCAAACATAACCATCGAACGGAAATCAACGATTTGTGAAACCTGTTCGGCGTTTTCATCCATCCAGGCCAGTTCAATTTCGCTGGCCATGCGATAGGTGAATTGTATCGAGACATCGCCGCCCAATATCGCATCTGATTCCGCCTCTAGCCCTTCTTCGATGGCCATTCGGACCGACCCAACGGTCGTGATCGCCATGACTCCAAGCGCCAGACACAGCAGGAAAATCCGAAACCCTGCCAACCCGCCGCGCAATTCGCGAAAGGCGATGCGAAACATCACGCTCATGCGTCGATCTTTCCGTCGTTAAGCTGGATAATACGGTCGCACCGTTCGGCCAGCCCTTTGTCGTGTGTGACCAGCACCAGCGTGGATCCGTGCCGGTCGCGCAAATCAAACAGCATCTCCATAATTGCCTGGCCGTTGCTGCTGTCCAGATTGCCTGTAGGTTCATCCGCCAGCAATATCTCTGGTCGAGGGGCCGCCGCACGTGCCAACGCAACCCGTTGTTGTTCCCCACCCGACATTTGTGCTGGATAATGATCCAACCGATCGCCAAGCCCCACGGCCTGTAGCTCTGCCGTAGCTTTGCTAAATGCGTCACGATCCCCCGCCAGTTCCAGCGGTGTCGCGACGTTTTCCAAGGCTGTCATCGTCGGGATCAGGTGGAAGGATTGAAAAACCACCCCCATATGATCGCGCCGAAACCGCGCCATCTTATCCTCGTTCATCGTCGTCAGGTCGTTGCCTATCACTGACACACCGCCGCTCGACGCATTTTCAAGCCCCGCCATGATCATAAGCAGCGAACTTTTGCCCGAACCACTCGGGCCGATCAAACCAAGTGTCTCGCCCTTCTGGACAGTCAGGGAAATTCCCTTCAAAATATCGACAGACCCGGCATTGCCCGAAAGCGTTAATTTCATATCGTTCAGGGAAATCACAGGAGACGTCATTTGTTTAATACCTTTGTTCGCAAAACCTATTCTATGGCATATGGGCTTTTGTCGTTCACACACAAGCTGTTGGCCGCAACGATTTTGGCGGTACTAACCACACAAGCCGCGCAGGCCGAAGACACATTTACGATAGTCGCCTTTGGCGATTCCATTACCCGTGGTTATGGCCTGCCCGAGGATCAAGGCTTGGTTCCGCAACTTCAGGCATGGCTACACGCCAACGGTGGCGAGAATATCGTGGTCTTGAACGCCGGCCTAAGCGGTGACACCACTGCGGGCGGACTGGCGCGTATTGACTGGACGTTAACCGAGGAAGTGGACGCCGTGATAGTCGCACTTGGCGGGAACGACATGCTGCGCGGGATATTCCCGACATCGTCGCACGAAAATCTGGACGGGATCGTGGCGCTTTTGACGGAGCGTGACTTGCCGGTGTTGCTGGTGGGCTTGCCCGCACCATCCAATTTTGGCCCAGAGTTCAAATCGGAGTTCGACGCCATGTATCCGGCCGTTGCCGCCAAATATAACACCTTGTTGTACCCGTATTTTTTCGAAGGTTTCGGGGCCGCACACGATACCGATGCGATACGGCAGTATTTGCAAGATGATGCCACCCATCCGAATGCAGAAGGGGTGCTGTTGATTGTTAACGATATGGGCCCGATGGTTCTGGAACTGGCGCGTTAATCCGCAACTTTTGACAGGATTCCCAACGCCTGTGCATGTAGGCGTGCATTGCTGGCCGCCAGAATCCGTCCGCCATTATGCGCGGGCCCGCCTTGCCAATTGGTCACCACGCCGCCCGCCGCCTGAATAACGCCGATAGGCCCCTGAACGTCATAAGGGTTCAAGCCTGCCTCGATCACCAGATCAATCTGGCCCATTGCCAGCAACGCATAGGCGTAACAATCCAGCCCGTAACGGGTCAGTTTCACGCTGTCGCGCACGGCCTCGAACCCGAGGCGCTCCGCATTGCTGCCAACCTCGGGGAAAGTTGTCATCAGCGTCGCCTCGCCAAGCGTTTGGCAATTGCTGGTGGTAATGTCACGCGTTTCGCCACGCGTGGTCAAGTTGGCCTGCCCGAACGCCCCGATAAACCGTTCATCCATGTAAGGTTGGTCCACCACCCCCAAAACCGGCCCGCCCCCCGCATCGAGCCCGATCAGCACACCCCAAGACGGGATGCCGCTGATAAACGCCCGCGTGCCATCTATAGGGTCGATCACCCATGTTAGGCCAGACGTGCCCGCTTTGTTGCCAAACTCCTCGCCCAGAATGGCGTCGTCAGGGCGGCGCATAGCCAGAATATCCCGAATTGCCAGCTCCGCCTCGCGGTCGGCGATTGTTACGGGGTCAAAACCACTGTCGAGCTTGTTGTCCGCTTGCAAGGACTCCGAACGAAAATACCGCAGTGTGATTTCCCGCGCGGCATCGGCCAGCGCATTAGCCACATCCAACAGCTCGTCTTGTTCGCTTTGTGAAAACATAAAAAAACCCCGCGCGTTGACCTGAAACAGGTTTCCGCACGGGGATTTCATATCTTTAGGCGCCCGTCAATCGATCGGCGCCATTTACGCCAAAAATCGGAGCAGCAAATTTAAGCGGCAGTGTCGCTTAGGACACGGGCCAGATCGAACAAACGACGGCGTTGCTGTTCAGGAATCGCATAATAGGAGCGTACCAGTTCCAGTGCTTCTTTATCCGCCAGAAGATCACCCTTCAGCTTGTCAGCCGAGGTTGCTGCGTGAACCATATCTTCCTCGCTTGCATCAACCCCTTCAAAGAAGAAGCTGATTTGTACATCAAGGGCCGCTGCAATGTCCCAAAGACGGGAGGCGCTGACGCGGTTCATGCCAGTTTCATATTTCTGGATCTGCTGGAATTTAATTCCAACGATCTCGCCCAGTTGTTGCTGGGTCATGCCAACCATCCAGCGACGGTGACGAATGCGTTTTCCTACGTGTACATCTACAGGGTGTGTCATTTTTTTGCTCCAATTCATTTATACTCTACGTAAGGTAGATGCATGGATCGTGCCAACATTTTTAAAGTTGTT